>CAYJHT010000123.1:0-6635 GCA_964369615.1 uncultured Desulfovibrionaceae bacterium | reverse complement strand
GTTTGGGGGGAAAGCTTTTTTTTTCCTAAAAAAAAGTTTCCCCCCAAGAAAAAAACTTAAAAAATAAAAAAAGTTTTTTATTCAATAATACGCAAAATTTCTTCTGTTTTTTCTTTTAAAAGCTCTCTATCTCCGCGGCTCTCTATGTTGAGCCTGAGCAGTGCCTCTGTGTTTGACGGGCGTATGTTGCAGCGCCATGTGGCACATTCGATGGTGAGACCGTCTTTGTGCTCTATGCGTATTGCTTCGCCTGTGTAATGCTGTTCGAGTTTTTTTAGGGTGCTTGGTATGTTGGCTATTTTGCGGTTTATTTCGCCGCTGCATGGGAAGAGTGAGATTCTTTTTTGCAGTAATGCTTTGAGGCTGGCGCTGTTGCGAAGGAGGAGCTTTGCCATGAGGAGCCACGGAATCATGCCCGAATCGGCATAGGCGAAGTGACGGAAGAAGTGATGCGCGCTCATCTCGCCGCCGTAGAGAGCGTTTCCACGACGCATAGTTTCCTTCATATAGCTATGCCCGCTTTTGCTCTCGGTGGTTTTGCCGCCTGCGGCCTTAACTATTTCTTGCGTATTCCACACGAGGCGGGGGTCGTGGATGATGCTCTCGCCCGGGAAGTCTTGTAGGAGGCTTTGCGCTAACAATCCCACGATGTAGTAGCCCTCAATAAAGCTGCCTTCGGCGTCATAGAAGAAGCAGCGGTCAAAATCGCCGTCCCATGCGATGCCCATGTCTGCATTATTTTCTCGAACGGCTTGGGCTGTGGCGGCGCGTCGTTCCGGCAAGAGGGGATTTGGTACGCCGTTTGGGAAGGTGCCGTCCGGCTCTGCGTTGGCAATGGTGATATGGAAGGGCAGGTGGGGCATAAGCTCGCGTAGAACAAGAGCCGCACAACCATTGCCGGCGTCGGCATGTATGCGTAAGGGGCGTTTTTCCTTGCTGTTTTGTAAGGCTTTGATTGTTTTTATGTCTACTGTATCGAGAAGGAAGTTGACAAAGTGCTGGCGGATGCACTGCGCTGTATAGGAACCGTTTTCTTGAGCTTTTTTTGTCGCATTTTCTTCCAAAAAGGCGAGAGTGAGTGCTTGAATGTCCTTCAGGCCGGAGTCTTTGCCGATGGGAACAGCGTTTGCGCGCACGAGTTTAAAGCCATTTTCGTGGGCGGGATTGTGACTGCCTGTAATCATGACGCCGCCACTGATGCTGTTTTCCGGATTGAAAGAAAAATATTTTGCGGATGTGTTGAGCGTTGCGAAGTATATTTCTTCTGTTCCGCACATCCCGATATCATGCACGTGTATGTTGACAGAACGCAGGCCGCGGATGAGAGCGTTGCTGAGTGTTTCACCGGACAAGCGGCAATCACGTCCGATGACTATGTGGATGGGCTTTTGTGATTTTGTGCTACAGGCATGATTTTTGCTTGAAATTTCGCGTTGCAAGAAAGTGCCAATGCCTTGACCCAAGGCTCGCGCGACGCGCTCATTAAGGGTATTCGGAAACGATCCGCGAATGTCATACGCTTTAAAGCATCCATCAAGTGTCATCGGTTATTTCCTTTTGCAAAAAGTTATTAAGAGTGCATGAGGAGTATATTAACGGAGAAAGTTCTGTCCGTAAAGCATTGTTTTTATAAGCTCCTTTAATTTCTTTACAGATTTCATAAAAACAATGCGTATAAGTATTTACATTTTGTTTAGAATGTACTACAGGCGCAGAAGTTGTCTCAGCAAATATCCAGTAGTATCTATTTAAGGAGGGAGCTCATGAAACTCCAGTTTAAGCTTCTTGTGCCTATCATTGCCTTACTTGTGGTTCTTCTTGGGGTCAGCGGTTATCTTTCCTATAAAGCTGCTGAAGATAATATCCGCCAAGCACTGGCGACAGACTTTGCGGGGGAAGGCAACTCCCTCATGCGCATCATGGCAAGTTTTGCTAAGGAGCGCATCTCGGATGTCACGCGCTTGTCCCAATATTCTGAAGTAGTCGATTTCTTTGCCCAAAAGTCCACCGGCGACGAAGGAAAAGCGAAACAGATAGAAACAGTACTCAAGAGTTTGCTCGCATCCTATCCTGATTTCGTCCGCACAACACTTTTGGACTTGGACGGCGTAACCGTCACCTCCTCCAACCTGCAAACCGCCCCACTAGGGAGCAAATTTGCAGATCGCGAATATTTTCAAGAAGCACGAAGCGGAAATCCATATTTTTCAACTATTTTTATGAGCAGGCTCGATAATATGCCCGTCCTTGTTGCCACAGCGCCCGTGCGCGATGCCGGCAAGGTCGTAGGCGTTATTCGCGTGACTATTGATGTCGACTTTCTTGGTCAGATTGTTGCCGACATGAAACGCGGACGCACAGGCTCTTCCTATATCCTCAACTCCGACGGACTTGTTGCTGTCACAACAAATAGAAACCTGCTCTTCAAAGAAAATCTCCCCGCTGCGCAAATGTATAAAGAATGGGTCGCCTATGACGGCGGACAATTGGTAGAAGCGCTGGGCAATGACGGGCGGGAAATATTTGCCTTTTATACTACGAATAAAGACCTCAAACTCACAGCCGTTACCCGCATAGACAGTGACGAAGTTTTTGAAAATCTCACAAATATGCGTAATACGAGTGTTATTATTATCATTTGTTCCGTCATCTTAGGCACCATCGTCGTCTGGCTTGTGGTCTTGCCCGTTGTTCGCGCGCTTGAGCGCGGCGTCCAATTTGCCACAGACGTCGCCGCAGGCAATCTCGACGGACAGCTCGATGTGCATAGAAATGACGAACTTGGCAAGCTCGCCAATGCACTTCGCGCTATACCCTCGTCATTAAAAGAAATTGTGTCTGAATACAGTCACCTCAAAGACGAGATAAGAGCAGGTGACCTTCTCTTCCGCGGCAATGTCAAGCGCTTTAATGGCGATTTTGCAGCTCTCGTAGAAGGCACAAATGCTATTCTCGATACCTTCGCTGTCGTCTTTGAAAAAACAGAATCACCTGTCTTTGTTCTCGACCATACCTATAAAATCACCTACGCCAACGCCGTTACTCGCCGCGTCGCAGGGGACGATATTGTAGGCAAAGACTGTAAGGTCATCATGAACAATGAAGACTACGGCACACCCTCTGACGCCGTACTTATGGCCTTCCAAAGCAAGATGCCAGCCGCCAACGAAACAGTCATCCGGCCAAAAAATACGCGCATGGACGTGTCCTATAGCACCATCCCAATGGTATGCGAAAAAGGCGTGGTACGCTCCGTGCTCGTACTGGTAACTGATATTACGGCCATAAAAGAAACACAGCGCACCATCATGGAAGTGGCACACCAAGCCACCGAAATAGCCGATCGCGTCGCCACTGCCGCCATAGAACTGGCTGCACAAGTAGAACAAGCAACAGAAGGCACCACAATCCAACGCGACAGAACAGCCTCCGCCGCCACTGCCATTGAAGAAATGAATGCCACCGTCCTTGAAGTGGCAAGCAGTGCCGAAAAAGCACGCGTCCAAGCCTCCGAAACGCATCTCAAAGCAGGCGAAGGCACAAATGTCGTCTCGCAAGTTGTCAAAGCTATGGACGATGTCAATACTGTCGCCGTCGCACTGTCAAACGATATTAAAGCTCTCGGGGCACAAGTTGAATCCATCGGCTCTGTAATGGGCGTCATTTCCGATATCGCCGACCAAACAAACCTCTTGGCACTCAACGCCGCCATAGAAGCCGCACGCGCAGGCGATGCCGGACGAGGCTTTGCCGTTGTCGCAGACGAAGTACGCAAACTTGCAGAAAATACCATGAGCGCGACGACAGAAGTTGGCAGTAGTATCACAGGTATTCAACAATCCACCGCCGCAAATATCGTTCAGTTTGAAAAGGCCGCTAAAATCATAGGCGAAGCGACGACTCTGAGCAATGCCTCCGGACAAGCCTTGACCGAAATACAAAGACTTGCCGAAGCAAATGCCTCACTTATTACAAACATCGCAACCGCTGCCGAAGAACAATCCGCCACATCAGAAGAAATCAGCTACGCTGCAACCGCAATCAATCAAATAGCTGACGACCTCTCAAATGGCATGAACGAATCCGCATTGGCTGTGCGTGAACTCACACAATTAGCGCAAGACCTCAGAGCAACTTTGTCAAGGCTGAGTGGATAATTGCTTGAATTGATTTGACTTTTGAAAGATTTGTGGGGGGAAAGCTTTTTTTCCCAAAAAAAGTTTCACCCTAGCGGGTACAAGCCCCCCACAAGGCTTTCATAAAAACCGTTTTATTTAGAAACAGCCCCTAGCAGCGCGTCGCAATGTGATGAGAGGTATTTCAGAAGGGACACCAAGACGCATAAGAAAACCATCCCATAAGCCCATCCCATTGCTAACAAAGAGCGTCCCAAAAGCAGTTTCATAAAGCCCACTCACATAGCCCCCGTTCTTGCTGGCTACGAGCGGCTTGATAGGAAGCATGACACCACCGTGAGTGTGCCCCGCAAGAATAAGATCAGCACCTACACGCGCATAATCTTCATGATAGGGACGATGAGTGAGGAATAAACGGAAATTGTCACCCAAAGCATCTTTTAAACCGCGCGTCGCCTTATCCACATCAGGCCCCTCAAAATCAAAACGTGCGGCAACAGGGTCTGTGATGCCAATAATATGCAAGGCATCATTCTCAAAAGAAAGGCTTTTGTGGGCGTTTTCAAGGACAGTCACATGCGGCAAATTACGAAAATAACGGCGCCAAGGCCCATAGCCCGCATAGTATTCGTGATTGCCCGGCACATAGTACACCCCCATGGGCGCACGAAGCATCTCAAAAGCCTTAGCCTCTTCCTGCAAAAGGTGGAAGGGCGCATCCACCGCATCGCCCGCAATGACGATGATATCCGGCTGCGCCGCCATAAGCTTTTCAAGACCCTCCTGTAACCACGATCCGCGGAAAAAACGCGTGATTTGAGGGTCGGCAACAAGACCGATAACCTTCCCATCCAATGCCTGCGGAAGATTCGGAAATGATAAAGTATATCGCGTAAGCGAGGGCACCTTTAACCCCTCGTACATGCCATAGACAGAAAGGCATCCCGCGATACACAAAATAACAGGAAAGCATCGTGCCCAAGGCACACGCACACGGCACATATAAAGGATAAGGCGCACAATATCGCACACAAGCGCAAGCGATGCGCCAAGAATGACACACAAAAAACCCCACGAAGGCACAAGCATAAGTGCGTCCGGAAAAGGAAAAAGTGCCTCGTCCGGCGTAAAGCGTAAGAAAAGGGGAATAAGGATGAATAAAAAAATCACGCACTTCACTTGCCATCGAACGGAAAGCGGATAAACAAGGCGCAAGAAAAAATACAAGGCAAAGGTCATATAAATGCCTGTAAAGGTAATCCAAAACATAGTGATCTCTCAAAAAAATATTATTTCGGTTGCATAATTTTTACATTTTTTTTGATAATTATCATCAATAAAAAATATTTTCAAAAAACACATCTTATTCCAAGGAGTTATCTATATTCAAAAAAAGGAATTTTTTTAGGAAAAAGACTTGCTTTTCTTAAAAAGAATTATTACTAGTAAATCAACAGCCAAGGAGGCCTTTATGAGTAATCTACAAAGCATACAATATGACATAGACTGGAACCTCACCCCCGAGCATGCCGTAACCATGTATTTAGAATGGGGTAACAATGACTGGAATGCCGAGTATCCTCCCGTGCGTTCCAAGGACGATTTTTCCACCTATTTCGTTGTCGATACATGGGACGACGAGCCTATGCTTCGTTTAGTGCGCCGCAATTCCGAAGCTGCTCAAGACATTTTCACAATGCCCCTGCCCATGCATTTGCGCGAAGAATTTTTCGAGGAGTACGGCTCCCTAAAAGGAATCTTCACCCCCACAGAAGGCATTAAGTTGTGGCTAAAGGATCAAATGTATTGATGCGCCTAGTGCCTTGTCAAGTCTAAAAGATTTTTTTGAAAGGGGTTTGGGGGACGTGTGCCCCAAACCCCCTTTCAAAAAAACCATCTGTTTAACTAGGGAGTTGGCACTCTTTAATGGAAGATTTGAAAAAGGTGTATCCTTAGATTTTGCGAGGCGCTACTTTCTTGTAGTATTTGTATGCTTTTCAAGTTGCCATCGAGTTAATCCGCCTATAATGCAGCGTTCTGCGTCTTTATAAGTTCCGTAAAGTTGTTCTACTACGTCTTGAATTTGGCTACGTTTGGTTGCTCCTGCGGAAGGGCAAGGGTTTGTCCAAACGGGTAATTCCCACAGCTTGGCGGCTTTGCGGATGTATTTTTTTTCAAGTAAGAGTAAGGGTCGAATGACATGTAATGCGCCTTCAAAAAAGGGTTCGTTCATACTCATGCCATCTACGCGTCCGTTTTGGCAAAGGTTCATGAAAAAATTTTGGATGAGGTCGTCGGCATTATGTCCAAAGGCAAGGTGAGAGAGTTTGTATTGTTCGCACAATTCAAAGAGTCGTTTACGGCGTAGCCATGCGCAGCGAAAGCAGGGGGAATTGCGCGTATTTTCTTCTGAGTGTGCGTGGGGGCCGTGGTCTGTGACTTCAAGATGTGAGGCGATGCCGTGGGCTTCGAGCCACGGGATGGCGGCGGCGTGACTGT
>CAYJHT010000122.1:0-6636 GCA_964369615.1 uncultured Desulfovibrionaceae bacterium | reverse complement strand
TGAAGTAGATGTCAATGGCCTTCTCTTCCACCACTTCACCCTCTGCGCTTCTTGCAAGGTTCGCCATCATATCAAGCATCTTTGCAATATCCCCCACGACTTGCGAATTGATGGCCTCTGGATCACTGAGAGCATGGGCAAGACGGAGTTGGACGGCCTCTTGCAGCTTGTCCACGGCGTCAGCACGGCTTGAGATATGCACGGACGGCGGCGGCGGTACCAATTCCTTCATGCCCCTTTGTGCAAGCTCCTGTTGCTTGAGCGCCAAGTTTTCAAGGGACGACACGGCGAAGGCCATTTGAGAACACTCTTTGCCGTCACCACTTTGCAAGAGCATGTCGAGGGCTTTTTTTCGACTCTTGATTGTGTCTATGCGTATTTCCGTCTCAATTTGAGCAATTTCTTCGCGCTTTTTGCGCCACGAAAACTTTTTACTCCATGCTTTATGCGTCGTTGCAGACACGCCCACGCGCTCCGCCACCTTGGCAAAGGAAAGACGCTCCACGCAATACAGCTCTTGCGCCTGCCACACCTTATCAGGACTGTGTTCAACCCCCATAAAGCCCCCTTTAGCGGCCTACAGCACGGCTTAACACCAAAATTTTCTTATCAAAGCCCTTAAGTTCAAGACAGCGTTCATTGAGCGTGATGGAGAGCTGCATGATATAGTCACTCTTGATGTCTTCCACGTCTCCGGCAATGGGCAAGGCTGCGCGGATGGATTCGCGATGCGACGCAATGGCACTTACGCAAATTTCACGGCGTTTCTTAAGGTCTTCAAGTTCGCCCATATGTGCAAAATATTCGCTCATACCTACCCCCTAAAATTCTTTTCTATGGCAAAGGTCAATCGCTCCATAGCTTGGGTATTATTGACCACAAGCGTGTGTAATATCGAATTGTTTTGTTCTGACGTTTTGAGCTGTGACATGACAATTTCATGCTTTTTCATAAGCTCATCGTGCTGCGTGCTGTAGAGCTGTACGATACTGCTGCTGTCCGCCCTGTACGTCTCCAAAAGTTCAGAGAGGCGCTTGTTATTGTAATGATTCAAGAACAAGATGATGCACAGCATAAAGAGCGGCACGGCAAAGACCATGCACAAAAGCCCTGCAATGCCAATCTGGTCAAAAACCTTCACAAAACTTTGAAAAACGCCTAAAAATGTGGTGATTTCTGCGGGTGTCATTTGGTCAGCCCCTTGTATTTTTCATAAGTCCTCAAGCCACCAAGCCCCAGCATCGGAATCATAAGCTCAAAAAGCATACCGGAAACTGTGGGGATATGTATTTCCGGGAAATATGCCAAAGCCCACGGCCTCACTAAAAATTCTGACGCAACCGCAAGGCCGCAAACCCACATAATAAAAGGCCTTGGGCCAGCAACAAAGATTGAGCGATGTGTGGCCTGTGCTTTATTGATTTCTTGCTGGCCTTTAAGCAGGTCATACTCTTTTGTCATTTCTGCGAGAGCTGCCTCTACCTTTTTCTTTTTTTCACCCTCAAAAAGCCCTACTGCCTCTCCTAAAAGCTCAATACCGGTCACAATCCAACTCATGCCACACCTCGCTCACATTTTACTTGCCTAGAAAACCATGGTCACCATTAAAGGCGTCCATATCAAACACAGGGCACAGCTTGCTTGAGTAGGCGCTGTGCGGCGTCACGGGCAGTTCCCCAAAAATATCAAATTGCGCCTTGATAAGCGCGGCAAGCGCCACAAATTGACAGCGCGTGAAGTTATGAAAGCTTTCGTTTTTTTCATAATCACCGCGGCGGTCTGGTCGCGTGGGCAAAAGGTCGTCCAAGAGTTCGGGGTCTTCGTCGTGCAAGCTGTCATACTCTTGCATCTTCGCGGCAAAGTCTGCGTCTTCACCGCCCACAAGACACATGCCGATGCTATGCGCATTGTGTCCTTTACAATGCGCCCCTGCCTTATCAATGGATCGCCCGCATTCGATGGTGCCATCGCGACGGATGACAAAATGATAGCCGATGTCGTCCCATTTATTGTCATTCACATGCCAGTCACGAATTTCCTTGACGCCGATGTCCATGGATTCGGGAGTTGCGGAACAATGCACGATGATTTCATTGATTTCTCTCATTATGTCCTCTTTTTTTGTATGGCGGCGCTTGCCGTATGCTTACAAGCGCCGCACTATGTGGAGTGTCAAGCAGGTCTGTCATCGCCCACAACGACACAATGGCAAGTACACAGTACGCGCACTTGCCATTGTATGAAATAATAAGAGGTTTAATAAGAATGCTTTAAGACTAACGCCCTTGCACAGACAAAAAACACACGCACCCACGACACGATTGCCGTACAGTAATCTTCCGCGCCCCGTCCCTTGTCATATTGCGCTCCATATTGTCCCACCTGTCGCCATTGGCGCACAGCACAAGCAGCGCTCGTGCGTCGCCGCTATAAATCCCGTACTTGCATGGATGCTTTGGCACTATAAAATCTTGCATACTTCCCCCACGACTCGTCAAAATCATCCATCATGGCAAGCACTTCTGACGCACGCACACGGATGGGCATATCTTTTAAGCATGTCAAGCGCCCCTCCTTCACCCATCCATAGGCTTTTTGATAGGAGACATTCAAGCAATAGCAAATTTCGCGCATGTTTAAGAGTTCCTTCTTCATGGCAAGCTCACGGGGGGTAAGTGCAAAGCCCCCCATCTTCTTTTCATCGTAGCGCACAGGAATAGGCGGCCTAAATCCCGCAGGACGGAAGAGCGCGCACTTCTTGGAGCAGGTGATGCATACAAATTTGTCGCCCTTGACGAACCACGCAGGCCGCTTTTTTTCGTAAATCGTACAGGAAAGGCTTTCATACACTGAATGCTGCGGCTGTTCATTGTAAGGCCGCCAGCCTTGATCTATAAGAGCCAAAATTTCTTTCACTTGAGACACGCCGACCATACAACCCCCTTTAACATCTTTCTTCTAAAGTTTTTTCGAGACATACAAAAACACGGCCTCTGCTTCGGACGCTGTTTTCTGCCGGCACGCTGCGCAATTCTTGCGTAATTGCCGACAATTTGCGCACTTATGGCCTATCAACACTTCAAGCACATCATCTTGCTCAATGCGAGCGCTCTTTGTCACGGCGTCCGTATCGCCCATGAGCTTCTCGCGTAAAATTTCCGCTTGCTTGTGGATACGTCCGGGATACTGCCCATTGAGGACAAGGTAGGCTGTCGCCCTTTTCACGTCCGGATGCTGCTTGCAAAAGGCGTAAATGGAGCCGTACTTGTCCTCAATGTCCTTCTTGAGCTGTGCAATCATGCGTGCGCCTTTTTATCAAAGGCCTTTTCACGGCGTTGCAAGTCGCTTAAAAGCGTCCGTATGTGTTCGCCTTCCTTCAACCATACAAAGGCGTCCACGCCAAAAGCTCTTTTGACGCGCGTGTCAAGGCTTGCCAGATTATAGCCAAGCTTGCGCCATATAGCCAGCATTTGACGCTTTTCCTTGTAAAAGGGCATGTCGCTTGTGAGTTGCAAGAAGTCGCTTCTTTCGCCGCCTCGTATCACTTTTTCGTCGGTCTTCTTGGCAGCGCGTTTTTTAGCAGGTGCCGTGAACGTGGCACCCGCGCCACCAAGGAGCGACACAAGGCGCTCAAGTTCCTTGACTGTCATATCCTTGCGACTGTGCTTTCCTATGTTTTCGCGCAAAAAATCACGAAAAACATCCTCGTCTTGCATATATGCAAGCTGCTTTCTGCCCACTTCAATCTTTCTGTAAAGCTTTATGCGTACATCCATGGCGCCCTCCTATTGCACAACCAGCGATTCACAGGGCACGGCAATCATGCCCGCGTGATAGGTGAGAACAAAAACGTGGTTCTTGCCATCAAATGCCTTAAAAACGGGGCTTGTGGTGTACGTTGATTCTGTGTGTGGCATGCCTTGATGCCAATATTGCACTACGACGCGCGTCTTGTACGGGATGTCTTCAGGCACACGCGTATCAACAGGAAACTCGTTGAAAAGAAAGTCAGAAATAAGCTTTGCAAGGCCGTCCTTGTCCACAAAAAAGGGGACGCCGTATTGATGTGAAAACCACTTGCGACCGATGCGCAAGCGATATGTGCCCGAGGCGCCGCCATACTCTTCACCATCGGCAAGCTCTATTTTGTACGACTTGTGCCCTATGCGCACACGAGCGGAACCTATAAATCTCCTTTTGTCAGCTCTTCTATATGCCATTGTATTTCTCCATTATTTTGGCTGCTCATCAGGTGCGACGCGCCACCGCCGCACGACCCCTCCCCATGATTGTACATGGTTTGGGGTTTCGCATGTTATTCGTTGACAAGCACCTTCAAGGCTTCATACATTTTAAAGCGCACCTTCTTCTTTTCCTGCGATGTAAACATTTCGCCTGTGCGCGGATTTCTGCGATTTTGCGCCGGACTGCGTACAACTTTCAGCTTTCCAACACCCGCAAGAGAAACTTCAGCACCGCCCTTAAGCTCCTGCGTGATGGTCTCCATCATAGCATCATACATGCTCCCTGCCTTCGATTCTGGCACATCCAAACGCTCCATAAGCCCCTTGACAACTGCTTTCTTACTCATCTTCATTCCTTCTTGTTAAATGGTTTCCATTTCCAAAAATCGCAGACACACGGCGGCAAGCTGTGCCGCTTCTTTTTTTGCCTGCGGCACGTCACCTTCATAAACTGCCCGCGCCACCTCGCCAAACTCTTCACCCATGATGACGACAGCTTGTTCCACGCTGTGTGCAAAGTGGGGGTGCTTTTTCACGGCTGCTGTGTATGCCTCATGCACCACATTCTCATTTACTAAGACAGGCACACCCACAAGCATCGGCACGGCATGCATCCAGTCTTCACAGGCAAAGCACGGGGACGACGGGTCACGAAGACGCGCGGAATAATCCTGTGTGCTTCCCCCTCTTCTCCGCCCTCTACCCTGTGCTATTTTACGATTGTTTTCACAGGCCTCCATGGAAATTTTCGCATGTAACTTCTTGCAATCAAAAAGCGCTGTTTGAAAAATGGTACCCATGGCAGTTTCCCCTAAACCACGTCGGCGACGCCGTCTTGCTTCAGTTCAATGTAGAACGTGTCCTTTTCCTTGCGCACAAGCCCCACTGTTTCAAGCTTTTCTTGGCTCCATGTCTGCATGGCGTCCTTGTTCAGCGACTCCTTGACTTTGATGCCTTCCAAAAATCCAAACTCCTTGAGCTTTTCAAGGCTTGTTTCCTTGGGGATGCCGCGCTGCTGTTCAATGGCCTTGCTGGCTCGAAAGCCTATGATGCCAAAGCCGAGGTCTTTGCTTCGCGCCTTGTCAAAAAGGGTGCGCTTATTGAGTTTTCCAAACATGGCAAGGCCGTTTTCAAGCTCCTTGACCCTCGCAAAGTGCCCTTGGCTCTTTTGCGATGCCAATGCCTTTGCATGGTCGATGGCGTCTTGCTGTTCAAGCTCAATTTCCGTAAGCTTACGTTGAATTTGTGCAAGCTCCGCAAGCGCGCCCTCTGCCTGCTCCAAGTTTTCCACAATAAGGGGATTAGGTTTACTTCTGGCCATGCTATTTCTCCATGCTGTCAGTATCAAGAGGCACGTTTTCAAGGGCTTCTACGCCCAAGGCCACGGCCTCAAGGTTGTTTTTCACGCCCTTAAGGACTGCCCATACTTCGGGTTCTACTTTGTCCGAAAGTTCTGCCACTGCTACGCTTAAAGCCCTTACGTCATCGCTCAACATTGTTTTTGCTCCTTTTTTGTATTTATGTGATATTTTCCACTGAAGTATTGTCTGTCTCGTATGCAACATCAAAAACGGAAATAACGCGTAAAAATCCAGCCATGTCTTGTTCCGCAATCTTCGTGTTTTCAAGGTCTTTTGCTGTAAGTGTGCAAATACGATTGCCCTCCTTGACCACTTCTATTTTTGCGCTACGCGTGCCATAATTATAAAGTGTGAGGGTGCATCCCCAAACCTTCCTTATGCTCGTTGACATTGTATTTTCTCCTTTTCTTATATATACTTGCTTTTTGGCTATGGGAGTTTCCGGTGTTTTTTGTGCTTCCTTTGTCCCGCGAAAAACATAGCTTCGCCCCTTTACCTGCTTGCGTTCCACAAGCCCAAGCCGCTCCAATTCGTTCACATACTTGCGCACATGGCTGTATTCACAATGCACCATGGACGCGCAAAATCGTATTGTCCACCATCCGCGCCGTATGCGCACGAAACGCCATATACGGTCATAGCCTCCACTGTTCGCGCTCATGCCTGCCTCACTCGAAATGCCCGTGAGAGCGCACCGTCAAGCATGGGCGCGTCCACTTCTTTCACGCCCGACGCCTTCGCGGACTTTTCAAGCAAGAGCATGATGTTCCGCACCACTCTAAAATCGCCTTCCGCGTGCTTGGTGATGCGCTGACACAATTCGGGGTTGATTTTTAGCCCTGCGGCCTCTGTGGCGTACATGCTCACTTCCACAGGGGAGAGCGCCTTAAACTCCACCTCATAGGCCACACGGCTCATGATGCGGCGTCTGTTCTGCAAAAGTCCCCAGATTCCCTCTTCACCGATGAGCACAATGGGTATGCCCGTCATCTGGAAAATGTCGCGTAAGTCTTCCACGCGGTCGATGTGCA
>CAYJHT010000121.1:0-6648 GCA_964369615.1 uncultured Desulfovibrionaceae bacterium | reverse complement strand
CATGCGTGCCTGTTGCTAAGGGCGCAAAATCCAAGGACGCTGTCGCAGGGTGCGTGTTTGAAGAACCATGAGAGGCCGGCGCGGCACATGTCGGGTGCTTCTTTGAAATGCTGGCGAAAGGCGGTGAAGTCGAATGTCCAGACGCGCCCTTGGAGGGGGCTGAAAAGTGCCATTCCGCGGACTTTGGCGGCTTCGGGGACGGCGTTTTTTGCGGTGCAGCATACGAGCCAGCCTTTTTCGTGTTGTGTTTGACGCATCCAATCTTCGAGGTGGGGCGCGTCGAGAGCGTGCATGGCGGATTGGAGGAGCTTTTCGCTGTCCATGCGTTCAAAGAGCTGTTGACGAATTTCTGTGTTATGGGCTTCGGGTACGAAGAGTGAATAGTGCATTTTTACCTCCATATATTATATGATGTACGGGCGCGTTTTTCTGCGTCCTTGGTTTGTGGTCGAAAGCCTGTGACTGCGTAGCGAAGGGCGTCGGCGGCGTGACTGCTCCAGTCGTGCAGTGGTGCGGAGGAGTAGACTTCTTGTCGCGGTCGCCATTGGCGTCGATATTGTTTGAGGGCGCGTAGGCCGGCGGCGCATTTTACGGTGTCGAACCACATGCGAGGCAGAGCGACCCTGAGGGCGTTTATGCCGTCGGCGAGGGGGAGTGAGGGCGCTATGCGGAAATTGACGCCGAGTTGTTGCGCCATTTCAAGGCGGCTGAGGCCTGTGCCAAGTTCGCGCACCCGAATATCATGGGGCGCCATGTGGCAGCCGTAGACGTAATTCTTTTCTTGGAGGACGCGGATGTAATGCTCTAGACCTTGTCCGCTGTCTTCAAAATATTCGAGTATGCGCCATTGTCCGCCGCTTTGGACTTGGAAGAACCAGATACCTGTGGCATCGTCTATGCCGAGGTCCCATGCGGTGTGTACGGGCAGTTCCGGTGCGTAGGGCACGCAGGTGATGCGTCCTTCTTGTTCGAGTCTTTCAATTGTTTGAGCGTAGAATGCTCCGCGTACTGCGGCGGCAAATGAGCATTCAAACTCTTGTAAGTACTCTTCTTTTGGCATGGAGTCACGGGCGGCTTTTAGTTCTGCGGCGTCGAGATAGCCTGTTTCTGAGGCGCGGAAGCAAAAGCGCGACCATTGAGCGTGTTCTTGTGAATGCTTGTGTGTGCCGCTTTTTTCAGGTGTCGCGTGTACCATGATTTTCTTGTTCTCCACATCTTTATTTGCTCCTTGTGTTATTGCACGGCCTGCTTCTTCCCATACGTCGTGCAGGAGGTTGTCGAGGCCTTGTGGTGTCCCGCAAAAAAGGGCGCGTCCTTTGCGGTCGGCGAGCATGGGGCGTAGGACGCTTGTCCAGACTTGTCGGGGCATGTCTGCGGGTTCGTCGAGGACGAGGTCGTCGAGGTACATGCCGCGTAGTGCGTGGGCGTTATCGGTTCCGAAGAGGCGAATGCTTGCACCTGTGGGGAGAATGCAACGCAATTCTGTTTCGAGGAAGCGTGTGCCGGGTACTGCGCCGGCGAAGTATTTGAGATAGTCCCACGCGACAGTTTTTGCTTGCCCGAGGAAGGGAGCCATGTAGGCGGCGCGCCAGTCGGCGCCGCCGACGCGCAGGGCTTGACGGATAAGGTCATTGATTGCGGCGACGGTTTTGCCGAAGCGTCGGTGGCAGAGGAGGACGCAAAAGCGGGTGCGCTGTTCGTGGAAGTCCCATTGGAGTGGGCGCGGCACGTAGGGCAAGATGAGTCCGTGTGTGGCGCTGTGCGTGTGTGCGACTTTTGGGTATTTTGTTGAAGGCAGTGCTTCGGGAATCTTTGTTTTTTCATGCTTTTTTACCATGTCCTTCTCCTTGAGTGTGCTTTTCTTCGTGGCTTTGGCACAGTGTTTGTGTCATGTTGTGGGCTTCGTGTTCTGCGCTTGTTCCCCAGACGACGACGAGGGGCGGTGTTTCTTGTTTTTCTTCACGGCGTGTTTCGCTTTGTGTTGTGATTGCGTCCAGTAGTATGTGGAGTTCCTTTATTTCCTTTACGATATCAATGCCTTTCGCGCCAACTTCCGCTTCTGTGAGTGCCTTTGTTAGTAGGCAGAGGCGTCCTTTGAGTGCTTTTGCCAAGATGGTTTTTCCGTAGGCGCTTCTTTTTTCGGCTGTTTTTTCCATGCCTTGCCTCCTTGTGAGTTGTGCAACATTTTAAAAGCGATTGCGCGTGTGTGCGTGCTCGTGGCTTTCAAAAATCCGTTTAATGTGTCGCAGTCCTCTGTCTGTATTGTTGATGCGTGTGTTCATGTCAGTGTGTGCGTGTTGCAGTGCTTTTATTGTCGCGTGCGATTGCGCCTGTGTTTTGAGCGATTGCGCTTGTGCGGCGAGTGCTTTATCGTGTGCAGAAATGTTTTCTGCCTGCGTTGCGATTGCCGCATTGAGTTGTGCGATGCTGTGTGCGAGTGTGGAAAAAGTTTTTTCGCACTCGCTCAGGCGTTCTGCGTATGCGCGGCCTTCTGCTTCTTTTTGGGGCGTGATATGCGTCGCCTTTTGGCGCACTATAAGGAACCATAAGAGCCATACTTGAGCGCAAAAGATACAGACAAGCCCGGAGAGTGCCCACATTGTCATCATGCTCCCTCCCTCTCAAAAGAAGCCAAGTATTCCAAAAGCGCTTGGCATCGTGTTTTCCAAAGCTCGCGTTCCTCATCGGGATTGCTGGCTTGTGCGCATTTTTGCACATGGTGTTTGAGGCGATGGCGAATAGCCATGCGTGCGGTATAGTAGTCCAGATTGGCTGTGCGTAATTCTTTGAACAGTGCGCGTGTTTCCTTGTTCCACTGTCCGTTTGTGGGGACGGGTTCAAAGACGTCGAGATAGGCATTGCCGACAATATTTGCGGTGTGTTGGAGGATGGACAGGGCAGTTGTGCAATCAAGGCACGCGGCGGCGTCATAGAAGGCTAAGCCCAAGGGAAATGGGAGTGAGGCGCAGCGGTGCTCTTTCCAGTAACTTTCGTTTGGTGCTGTGCTTTGGACTGCATTGTTTGTGCGTTTTTTTTTGCGGCCTTTTGGGGCTGTTTTTTTGTTGCTCTTTGTTGTGTGTGTTTCCCAATAATGCGTAAAACCTTGTGCGTCTTCCCATGTGTTGTACATTTCGTCCTCCGTGTTAATAGGTTTTTTTGCTCTGCCTTCATTGTCTAAAAGCAAGCATGCCCTATTCCGCGCGCGCCGTAAGACTGAAACGTTTCAGTAAACAAAGAAAAATATGTCGATAGCTTATGTATAGATTTTCTAGAAAATATGAAACATATTGAGAGTACAGTATTTTTTGTGCTTGTCGGCAGTGTAAAAAAAAATGAAAAAAATTTTTCTTTTCTTTTTTGCGATAGCGTTCTGCAAAGCTATGCAATCTCACAGAAAAAAGTCATTTCTAGGAAATATTCTTATTCAAGCGCAAAAAAAATATGAAAAACAACTAAATTTTGCTTTATTTTTTTATTTGCCCTTGCTACTCTGGCGTTGCACCGGTGTGGTGTCAGGTTTTACTTTCAACTGTGTCAAGCGGGGTGGGTTTTATGTCTCAGTGCATTTTTAGAACAAATCTCGTCACCTGTCTTCTTTGTCTCTTCTTCTTTCTCTGTGGTGACGCTCATTCGTACACGCACGCAAATGCTACGCCAAATCGTACAGACGACGTCGTGCGTATCGGCTACTTTGACGGCTTCGGACTCGTACAAAACAAAGCAGGAAAACAAATAGGCTACCTCGCAGACCTCATTGCAACTCTCGATCGCCGCTCGCCAGACGCCTACACGCTCGTCCCACTCGCAAACAACGATATTCATGCACTGCTCGATTCCGGCGAAATCGACATATTTGCACTCACAGTCAAAACCTCAGAGCGCATGAACACCTTCGCCTTCAGCACAGACGCCGTGAGCAAAACGCAAGTCGTGCTTGTAAGCGACGGCAAAGAACGCATCTATAGAGATGATGTCGCATACATGAGCGGAAGAAGGGTGGCAGTTCTGCCCGGTATCGGCCTTGAAGAAGACCTCTATGCATGGCTACGAAAGAACAGTATCCCCATGGATGTCGTCGTGCCACGCAGTATCGCCGAATTTCTTAACACTGAGGCCGACTTCCACCTCACAACTGTTCACTATCTCCCGCCGGAGAAGAAAATTGTCTCGCTCGTAAAACAAGAAGAACTCTACTTTATGAGCATGCCCAAGCGTCAAGAACAGTTGCACACATTGCAAAAAACACTTGCAGCAACACTCGAAATAGACGCAACTCTTCTGCAAAGGCTGCACGATAAATACATCCTCCCGCTCTGGCAAAACAGTCCCTTCTTAACGCGCAATCAAATGAATCTCTTGCGCGATGTGAGCGACTCGCGCATCCCAGACGTTTTGACAGCATTCGCCGCCTCTCACGCGCCGCTCCAATACGTCAACACCAAGGGACAGCCAGACGGCATCACTGTCAGCATATTAAAGATACTCGCGAAAAAGCACCCAAGCCAATCCGAATACGTCGCCATTGAAACCGATTCCAATACCGACGTCTCCGGCTTCGATGTCCTTTGCACCATCATCGGCAATCGCAAGGAAAAGCAAGAATTTTTCTTGGAATCAGACCCCTATTTGACAGTGCCCATGGAGCTTGTCACGCATAACAGTCTGCCACCAACGAAAAGAAATGTCCTCGGTATGCTCGACTATTCCTCGCTCGACCTTGACCATGTGCGCTCCTCCTTTCCTCAGTGGCAATTGGAAACATTCCAATCCTTTGATACCATGTATGCCGCCTATGAAGCAAAGGCCGTCAATGGACTGCTCCTTTCCAGCATAGATGCAAGCTATGTCATGAATATTGCCGGCAAGCGGAACAATTCACGCCTGCAAACGTCACTCGTCTTGCCCTATACACTCTATATCGCAAAGAAATTGCATCCGGAAAGTATCAATATTACAAATGCCTTCATTAAGACACTCGATCCGCTTGAAGTCAATAATATCGTCCTCAACGAACTTGACGCCTTCCGTCCCGCCACAACCTTTGCAGAGCTTGTGACAGAATATGATACATTCTTCCTCGCTCTCGTCGGTATCGCCCTCCTCGCAGGCTTTGGACTCCATCTTAATGTCCAACACCAAAGGAAAAATGACCTGCAACGCGTGCTACACGTAGACGCACTCACAGGCCTTGCCTCAAAGCGCAGATTCGTAGAGGTTGTTAACACACACCTCGCACTTGCAAAAGCCGACGAATATCTCCTTGCAAGCTTCGATATCGACAATTTTAGCACCGTCAATCAAAACTACGGTTTTGATCGCGGCAACGATTTGCTTGTCCATATAGCAAAGCACATTAAGAACATCCTCTCCTCCGCTGTCGTCATCGCACGCCAAAAAGACGATGTTTTCCTCGTGTTCCTGCGCAATTATGGCACAAATGCACTCATAAGCCATGACACCGCTTGCACAAGCGCATTGACGCAAGAAGCAAGACGCGTCCTTGACCCCAAGTTCAGCCTCAGTATGTCCTTTGGCTGCTACGTCATTCACGACCCTAAAATGCCCACAAGCACCATGCTCGACTATTGCAATGTCGCGCGGCAAGCAGGCAAGTCCACTTTCGGCTTTGTTACAACCTTCTTCACGGAAGCCATGCAAGAAGAACTGCGCATGCACGCCTTCGTGCTCGGACAAATGAAAGCAGGTATCGATAACAAGGAATTTTTCCTCCTCTTTCAACCAAAAGTAGAATTGCAAACGCGCAAAATTATCGGCGCAGAAGCTCTCGTGCGTTGGAATACAGAAAAAGGCATAGTCGTCTCTCCGCAACACTTCATCCCCATTTTTGAAAAAAATGGCTTTATCACGCCCTTCGACTACTATGTCTTTGAAATGGCGTGTCAGTTCATAGCAATTCACAGCAAGAGCGTCTTCGTGCCACCCATTGCCGTGAACCTCTCAGGCCATACAGTCCTGAGCGATGACACCCCAAATACGCTTAAAAATATCATGCGTCACTATGGCATCGTGTCCGCGCAAATTGAAATTGAAATCACAGAAAGCGCCATAATCACAGAATGTGAACGCTTCGTCGATAAGGTCAACCTTCTAAAGAATATGGGCTTTACTATCGCTCTCGACGATTTTGGCACAGGCGTTTCCTCACTCAATCGCCTGCGCTCCATCCCGCTCGATGTCGTCAAGCTCGATAAGGACTTCCTCGACGCCAATATGACAGAAGGCAAGGGCGTCACCATCGTTGACAGCATCGTAACCATGCTCCAGCACTTGCACATCAAGGTCGTCGCAGAAGGCGTTGAAACCATAGAGCACGCAGACTGGCTCACCCACATCGGCTGCGATGTCGCACAAGGCTACTACTTCAGCAAACCCGTGCGCGGAGATATTTTCTTCGAGATTCTCAAATATCCAAGCAGTTTTGACCAATTATTCGAGCAAAACACCACCGAGGCCACAACTCCCCTACACACAAGGCCGACCGTCACGCCCGCGCGCGCATCTGTAGACGCACAGGCAAATTTTGCATCAGAAGGCGAGCTTCTACCAAGTAGTTTGTAAGATTTATTATAAAGTGTTTTAAAAGCACTTGGGGGGAAACTTTTTTTTGGGAAAAAAAAAGTTTCCCCC
>CAYJHT010000120.1:0-6648 GCA_964369615.1 uncultured Desulfovibrionaceae bacterium | reverse complement strand
ACAAGTCTTTCAAAAAAACAAAAATATGTTTATTTAGAAACAGCCCTTAGCTACATATTATATATTATATATTAAAAATAAGGATAGTGCCTATGTCATCACCTCATATGCTTCAGATAAAGGCTTCTGCCGGATCTGGTAAGACCTTCACGATTACTCAGCTTTTCTTGGATTTTTTAGCTGATATGTCTATTGAGGCGCATAGGGGAGGGTGTTTGTTGCAGGAGGGTGATAAGAGCAGCTGGGGTGATATTATGGCGATCACCTTTACGAATGCTGCCGCGGCGGAGATGAAGGAGAGGGTTTTGTTGGCTTTGAAGCGCGTGGCCTTGGGGAAGGAAGCGCATGCGGGTATTGATACGGCGTCTGCGAGGCGCTGGGTGCATGTTATTTTGCGTCAATATGGCGCTCTTAATATACGCACGATTGACAGTCTTTTGCATCTTGTGGTGCGTACGGCGGCTCTTGAGAAGGAATTGCCACCGGATTTTGAAAATACTTTTCGCATTGAGGATATGCTTGAACCGATTTATGCAGGGCTTTTGGAGCGGGCGCGGGAGAAGGACGACGATGTTATTTGGCTCTTGCGCAATGTGTGTGCTTCTATTGCTTTTGGCAGAAATTTTAGGGGCTTTGGGACGGGTACGCGTATTGTGACGAATCTTTTGCCCTTGGTTGAGTGTGCTCTTCGGCAAGAGTTGCCCTTTGTGAGTCCTGCGCAGGAGATGGCGGACGCGCTTTTGGGCTTTGAGCAGGCGCGGTGTAATGCGGCGCGTGCGCTTTTGGGTCATATGGATGCTATGGAGGGGCGCCATGCGGCAAAGCTGAAGGGCAAGACGTGTTTTAAGAAGCATGTGCGCGAAGCTATTGAAATGTGTGCGTGTGGCGAGACGCCTACGTCTGCGTATGCGTCGAAGGAATCTTTTGCCGAATGTGTTTTAAAGGCTTATGCGCTTGATGTGACGGAGGAGATGGAGCGTGAATATGCCTATATGCGCGACAGCGTCACAGATATTTTTTTTCTCACGAAGGCCGTGCGCGAGGCACCCTTTATTCAGTTGGCGCGACGCATAGCGGATGAGGTGGAGGAGTTTCAGAGGAAGAATACTCTTGTGCATGGTGGTACAATGGCGCGGCGTGCTTATGACATACTTGCGGGTGATTTTGGGGTGCCGACGGCTTTGTGTCGCCTTGGAAGTCAGATGCGCCATATATTGCTTGATGAGTTTCAAGACACGAACCGAGAGCAATGGCGTGCTCTTTTGCCCTTGCTTGTGGAGGCTTTGTCGACGGGCGGTTCTTTGACGTGGGTGGGCGATGTGAAGCAGGCAATTTATGGATGGCGTGGTGGCGATGCGGCGCTTTTTGATGAAGTACTCGACGTGCCGGAGCTTAGGGCTATCGTGCCGGATCCGATTCGTGAGCAATTGCCTATAAATTGGCGCAGTCGGCGTGTTATTGTGGAGACGAATAATGCGCTTTTTGCACCCTTGGCAATTCCTGAAAAGGCTGTTGGGATTGTGCAGACGCTTTTGTCGGCGCAATGTCCGCCGGCTGTTCTTGGTGCGACGGTGGCATCATTGTGTCAGGCCTTTACGGGCGCTGCGCAGGCAGTGCGCTCTGAGCATATGGCGGCGGATGCTGCAGAAGGGTATTATACATTTAGGGAAGTGACGGCAGAAAAGAAGGAAGGCTTGGACGCAGAGGTGCAGAGGCATTTGCAAGATGTGCTTTTGGAGAATGTGGCGCGACGGCGGCCTTGGGGGGATGTGGCTGTGCTTGTGCGCAGTAATTGGCAAGCGTCCTTGGTTTCGTCGTGGCTTTTGGAATGGGGCGTGCCTGTTATTACGGAGAACAGTCTTTTGCTTGCGGCGCATCCTCTTGTGCGTGAGAGCATTGCTTTATTGTCCTTTCTTGACGCGCCGCAGGATGATGTGAGTTTTTGGGCGGTATTGCAGGGGAATATTTTAGCGGCAGACCTTCAAAAATGGGGATTGGGTGCGCAGGATTTGGAATTATGGCTTGCTTTGCAGCGTGCGCAAGGTGTGCGTCTTGTGAGTAGTGCTTTTAGGAAGGCGTGGCCGCAGGTATGGGAGGAGATTTTTGCGCCGTTTTTTAATACGGCCGGCCTTATGACGCCGTATAATTGCTTGCAAGAGTGGTATCGACTGCGCCGCGTGCAGAAACGTTTTCCGCAAGAGAGCGCTTTTGTGCGCAGTCTTTTGGAGTGCGTTCACCATGCGGATGTGCAGGGGCATGCGACTCTTGGTACCTTTTTGTATTTTTGGGAGCAGATGAAGGGCGAGGCGAAGGCGCCTATGCCAAGCAATCCGAATGCTGTGTCTGTGATGACGATTCATAAGTCGAAGGGTTTGCAATTTCCTGTGGTGATTGTGCCGTGGCTCAGTTTTGACATTAAGGATGATACGCCCCATGTTCCCTTTCATGCGTGTGGTTTTGACATGTTTATTCGGCGCTGTAAGGAAATGGGTGATATATTTTACACAGCGCGAGCGCATGCAATTCTTGAGGCTTGCAATGTGTTTTATGTGGCGTGTACGCGTGCGGTGGATGAGTTGCACGCTTTTAATACGCGGACGGAGTCTGTAAAGTGGGGTAATTTTTCCTTAGCTTTGCCGCATTTGCTCAGTGCGGCTGGTTTTGACTCTTCTTTTGAGAGGGGGCGTCCTATGATGACTGCGCATGCGGCCTTGCCAGAAGAAAGCGTGTCTGGCGAGGCTCTGCTCAAGGAGGATGTCTTGCATTTTGAAAGGTGTGTTGATAGAGGCATCGCCTGCGCGCATTATAGCACTCACGAACATGGGGCAAGCACTTTACATGGGCAATCAAAAAGCGCCCGTCCTATGCACTGGCTCCCAAGCTTAAAAATTTATCGAAGTCCCTTGCAAGAGCTTATATCGACGCGCGAAGAAGAGCAGACACTTTCGCCAGCGAAGCGCGGTCTGCTTCTTCACCATTGCCTCGAAGTTTGGCACAATATATATAAAGGGCACGACAGCGCCGAGCGTAATCACGCTGTGCAGCATGCTGTAGAATACAGCTTGCGTACATTTACTGCCGCCGTCTTGCCCACAGAACCAGAGATTCTTGCAAAACTTGCGCAAGAGTGCGAGCACTGCCTGCGTTGGTACAATGCTTTGCCAGATGTACAAACATGGGCACAATACGCCTTACCAGAGCAAGAAATTCTTGACGAAAAAGGGGCATTGCATCGTGTAGATCTCCTTGTTTCACCGCATAATGGTTTAGGTTGGCGCGTTATTGATTACAAAACAGGCGAGGAATATGACAAGAATATTGAGCAGGTAGAGAGGTATATGTGTCTTTTGGATGCCCTCCCCAAACAAGAAGGGCTCCCGCCTGCGGAAGGTATGCTCGTCTATCTTGATTTGCAAAAATGCCGCATGTTATGTGCGGGGCAGCCCCCTTCAGAACTTCTCGACGCCCCCCAATGGCATTGCGTCGCACAGCCTATAGTATAATCGGGAGTATATATGAAAAAGCCCTTTTCCCTCTTCGATTGGAGACGCCCTTTTTTGCAAGATGTTTACGAATATATTTGTAAAAATACAGACAATTTGCGCCAACACAGCCTGCTCATATTACCCCACAAAAGACCGCGCCGCTATCTTCTTGACACCATCAAGCGCGATATCCATTTGCCGCGCCCCGTACTCGTGCCGCGCATGCTCACGATCGCAGAATTTGTGCAAAATATCCGCCCACACAGCAGCGGACTGCGCACAGCATCACACCTTGACAGGATGCACCTGCTCTATGAGTGCGTGCAAAAAGCAGCACACGACGACGAGGGCGACGCGCCCTTTGCTATCAGTATCCGCCGACAATTTTCTTCCATGAGTCTTGCGCATTTCTTGCCGTGGGGCACACGCCTTGCCAGCCTTTTTGAAGAATATATGGTGCAAGATATCCCTGTGCACAATATTCACCACACAGAAGGGGATGTCTCCGACAAAGCCGCCGCCCTTTTGTCTGCCCTTGAACATATTCATGCACACTATATCACGCTTTTAGGCGAACAATCATGGACAACGCCCGGCCTTGATGCCTTTATGGCAGCAAAATATATACGCGAATATGACGACACGCAAGGCGACGCCTTGCCGCATATGCTCAAACCAAGCCCCGAACGACACGTCTTTATTTTGGGTTTTTCCGCACCCACACGCACAGAACATATACTCTTCAAAGAGCTTTGGCACAAAGGCGCCCATATTTGCTTACATACTGATCCCGCCAGCGCCCACGCCAACACATTCCCCCCTTCCCCCCTTTCTTCAGACGTGAAACACGCACACTGGAGCTGCGCAGACCATGTACGCTGGATGCATGACTGGAAAGCGCAAGGGCAAATAATGTCCGAAGCAACAGCATACAAAAAACCGACCTACCATTTTGTGGCAGGCTATGACGTACACTCCCAACTGCAAGAAGTAGAAAAACTCTTACGTACAAGTAAACACTCGCAAAGCACAGCCCTCGTACTCACAAGCCCCGACGTGCTCATGCCCATGCTGCACCATATCCCCCTCACACAGGAAAAAGGCAAAGAAAACGAAAACATGGGAAGCGCAGGAGGCGAGGCGAAACCCATAGAATTTAATATTTCCATGGGCTATCCCCTGAATAAATCACCGCTTATGGCGCTCTTAGACGCCATTTTTCGCATGCATAGCTCCGCGCGCCTTCAAGGTGAGAGCGTCCTCTATTATTGGCGACATGTCCTACATTGCGTGCAACATCCTTACATCACGATGCTGACGCCCGATACTGCGACGGAACATGACACAGAGCCGCCTTACGATATGCGCCACCTACTCAATATCTTTGAAAGACATTTGCGCCAAGGTCATGCCTATGTAGACCCTGTCCCCCTTGTAGAGACCGTCCTTACAGGCATAGATGGAGCCTTCGCACCCTCTGCGCCGCCTGCCGCCGTCGCCTTGCTCCGTAAAATCGTCCACTGCCTCGTCACCCAATGCGCTAATCTGCACACAAGCGATCACATGGGCGATGCCCTTCTCAGTCTGTGCCACATGCTTCTTGATAACGGGCACGACGTGTGGGAGCGCTATCCCCTAGACGCCGAAAGTCTCTACAGACTCATAAAACACTGCATACCTGCCTTAAAAGGTACTACCCTTGCACACGAAATCTTGCCACAAGAAACACTCTTTAATATAACACAGGAGCTTATGGCTCAAGAGCGCGTGCCTTTTGAAGCAGACCCGATCACAGGCCTACAAATTCTTGGCATGCTGGAAACGCGCCTTTTGCATTTTGAAAGGGTCATCTTTGTAGACGCCACCGACGATGCTCTCCCGGGCTTTTCCGCACAAGACCCACTCCTGCCCGACGCACTACGCGGCGTTATAGGCCTGCCAAGCACACAAACGCGCGAGCGCCTCATGGCACACACATTCTATCGCCTCATGGCTTCCGCAAAAACTGTACACTTCTTCTGGCAAGAAAACGAAGGCGCCCTGCTGGAACAAAAAAAGGTACGTAGTCGCTTCGTAGACGCATGTCTATGGGAAGAAGAACAAGAACGCGGTCACATTATCCCAAAAGGTACAGAGCCACTCAAAGCCGCACACTGCCCACTAAGCCCCGTCGTCACACACTCGCGCTGCCTTGTACGCACAGACGGCATCCAAGAACGCATGCGCGCCATAATGGAAGCAGGCATCTCCCCCACACAACTTGACAAATACATGCAATGCCCGCAACAATTCGCATGGCAATACGTCTACGGCCTTCGCCCACTCGACAGTGCGCGTGAAGGAGAGGATATCCCTGCAACAGGTAACCTGCTCCATAATATCATGGAGCAACTCTACACACCATTCATAGGAATGGACATGCACAAGGACGCTCTGACCCCAGACCTCTTACGCAGCGTGCGTCAAGCCTGCCTCGCCGCCAGCCCTCTTATACACAGTCTGCCACCGGACAGCCTCTTAATGCTGGATATCATATCCCCCTTACGCCTCAATACTTATCTCGAACATCAACCAGATATGACACATATCCTCGCACTAGAAAAAGAGCTCAAAGCCCCCCTCCATCTGCCAAATGACAATTTCACCTGCACACTGCGCGGCAAAGCAGACCGACTGGACAAACGCACTATCAATCACGGGCACGCAGAACAATTACTCATCCTTGACTACAAAACGGGCTACATTCCCAGCCATTCCCTCAAGGCATGGACAGACGATGCCCTCTTCGACCGCATCGCCGCATGGCAAGTAAACATCACACCCGATGACCTCCTCCAGACCGTCGCACAGGCTTTCGGCTCCGTACAATTGCCAACCTACATACTCATGGCACAACACAAATATAAAGTTGACACACTGACGAATGCCGCATGGGTTGACCTTGGCGACACAGGGAAAGAAATAGCTTTCATACATAATGAGCTTGACGCAGAAACGCGCCGGCATATTCTTCAAGAGCGCGTGCCACAGCTGCTCACCTTTATCACAAGGCACATGCTCAATGCGACCCACTTCGACCCCTATCAGAGCGACCGGTGCCAACACTGCCCCTTTGCCACGCTTTGTGTTGTTTAATATTTTGTTTTTAAAAGCATGTGGGGGG
>CAYJHT010000119.1:0-6666 GCA_964369615.1 uncultured Desulfovibrionaceae bacterium | reverse complement strand
TTTTGATAAAGAACTCGTGCGCGTTATTTCTCGCACGAAGAATTTCATTGGCACGCTACAAGTATGTCAAAAGAACTCGAGGAACACATGCCACGCCTGTGGTTGTGGCATTACTTCAATAAAGATGCAGAGTTTCTGACACACATTGATACATGGTCGCAGGGAAGTTTTTATGAACAAGTATGGTCGCTTATTCGCCTAACACTGCGACGTGAACTGCCCTCCACATGGCATGCGTGGACTTTATTGCTGACAAACCTCACTTTTTTGATTGCGCCCTTTATTGCATTAGGTTTTCTTGCCCACAATTTTATTCACCGCGTCTTTCCCCCTATGATGCGCCAAGGGGTACATAAAATACTGATAACAATCCTGCCATGGATTATCTTCGGTGTCAGTTTGCAACTCGCCTCATGGCACGGGGGTAACAGGTATCAAATAATTCACGCACTTGGGACATTTTGCCTCTGCTTTGGGCAAATTCGCTTGGCGTGGCTCTTGCTTTGTATTAAACGCGCCGAAGAGTGCCCCACAAAATCCCCTTTTAATGTATTGGTGACGGTTCTCATAGGCTCCTTTATCATGCTGACAGGACTTGATATTACCCTTTTGTTCAGTGTGCCTTGGGCAGTTTTTCTTTGCATCATGCTGGTGCGGATGGGACGACACAAGGAAATCCCCTTCACCCTGTCACGCCTGCTGTTGCGTTCATTTCACGCCGTTCTAGTATCGCTTTAGCTATTGTCCTCATCACGGGACATGCACATCTATCCTTCTTCATTGTACTGATCTATATGTGCCTTATTATGGGAATACACCAAGCGGAGGCGTGCTTGCATGCAACTTCCTTTCTCAATGATTTTCTGCCGCAAAATGGCATAGCAGCCTTGGCCTATGGCCTTTTATTGGCAATCTCACTCCCTATTATCTTAAGCATTGCCTTGATTTCACCCTTGATATGGCTCTTGGCCTTCCCCGGGGGAGAATACCTTTTGCAAACCCTAAGCAATTTCAATATCACTCTTGGCGAACTCTCCTTCAATGTTGTGCAAATTCTTAGCCTTGCTACCCTCTTTTATCTGGTAAAATCCATAGTCAGCGTCTCTTGCCACTATATAGACAGCACATGGACAAAGCATTCAAACGAGGCGCTTGCCTCTCTCACAACGCCTACCAAAACCATTATTTTCTTCGGCTTTTGGAGCATATTTGCCCTTTATGTCTTACAAAGTGTTGGCTTTAACTTAAGTAACCTTGCAGTCATTGCGGGCGGTTTGAGTGTCGGTATAGGTCTTGGTATGCAAGGTATTGTGCAAAGCACGTTCAGTGGCTTCTCCCTTATTTTTGGGCAGAATATCCGCGAAGGCGATGTGGTGGATGTGGGTACCATCAAAGGTGTGGTTCAAAAAGTCAGCCTGCGCACCACGCGACTGCGTACATTTGATAATGCTATCGTTTTTATTCCAAACTCTGAATTTATACGCGCAAGCTTCTTTAACTGGACACATAACGGGCACAAAGTACGGTGCAGTATCATGGTGGGGGTGGATTATAGTTCAAATTTGGAGCTTTTTAAACAAGCTATACAAGAAATACTCGCTGAGGACAAGCGCATAGCAAAGAACCCGGAACCAGATATTTTCTTCATAGATTTTGCGGCGAGTACGCTCAACTTTGAAGTGCGCTTTTGGGTATATAACGTGCTGGATCAAAAGCAAATCCGCTCTGATGTCCGATTTGCCATGAACGATGCCTTTAAGAAATATGGCATTAAAGTACCTTTTCCACAAACTGACATCAATGTCAACACACGCACATTGGATTTAATCACTGAAAATCCCTACAAAGAAGACACACAAAGCAAGGCATAAAAGTTTACCCCTTTCCTCGAAAAAACATTAATAGAAAGCTAAATAGTAGCTAAAAATATATTGACTGGCGCACATACCTTCCTTATATTGCTAAAAGCATATGCCTTGTCAATCCCTATTTTAAGGAATTGAGCGTTACTGCTGCGTCGTACTTTGTTAAACCGGAGAAATTTATGGATTTTCAAGAAGAAAGCCCCACGACTCTGCTTTGGTTCGGAGCAGGCTTTTGCGTCGTCGTACTTTTTATGCTTATTTTTTATTATCAAGTAGATAGCGACCTTACAGAAACAGAAGTAGAAAACATCCGCTTAACTGCCAATCAGCAGCAAGCAGCTATTGACGGCGCCATCCAAGGTCATGTAACAAACTTGAAAAGTATGTCACGAACGCTCCAAATTATGGGCGATGATAACAAAGCGACGGCTCAATACCTCCAAAATATCGAAAAAGCATTGAATATCGACACAATTATCGTCGCCGATGATGCCGGTATCGGTCGCCTCTCCAATATGACACAAGTTGATGTGCTTGATAATGAAGCCTTCCAAGTAGCCTTACAAGGAGAGACCTATGTCACAAAGCCGACAAAATCGCGTTTCTCCGGCAAAGAAGTTCTTATAGCGTCAACGCCTATGAGGAATGCAAAGAATGAAATCGTTGGAGTTGTCCTTGTGGAATATAGCATCGACTATGTCACAAAGACACTCATTGCCCTTGTGGATGAGGCAGATGAAAAAGGTTATTCCATTATCCTTGATCGCAGCGGGAAGGTCATTACAGATACAAGTTACAGAGATGAATACCTCTCCTCATTTAAAAATACAAAATTTGCGGACGGTGTGTCCTATGCCACCCTTATCGAAAACATCAATCAGCGCAAGGAAGATGGCGGAGGGATTATCGCAACGCTGGGTGAAGCCACGTTTATCCTCGAATACCGCCCCATAAATTTGCGAAATTGGAATGTGCTTGTCGTTTCTGAGGATGTTTCGCACACCCTGATCCGCGATATTTCTGAGAGCATAAAGTATTTACTCATTGCTATGACTCTCTCTTTCTTGATTTTTCTTGTATCCACCCTCCTCTTGAAGCGTAAGGGCGTGAAAGATATTGAGTATGTTGCATTTTACGACGACTTAACGAGCTTACCAAACTTGGTCTCTTTTCGTGAAGAGGTGAAGATGTTGCAACAGAAGTATCCAGATATGAAATTTGTTATCCAAAAAATGGATATCAAAGGTTTTAAGGCTATCAATGAAATGTTTGGAAATGAGGTTGGTAATCTTGTCTTGCAAAAGCTTGCGGAAACCATGAGGACTGTGGACGAAGAAACATTTGTGTGCGCGCGTATTGGCGCTGACGAATTTCTCATGTTTGCCGGCAATGGCTACTTAGAGCAAGATGATAGCGCGCGCGAAGCGTATGAAAAATATTTTCAAACACTCATACCAGAACTGAGCGAGCATGAATTTGTCTTTAGATATGGTCGCTACGTCCTCGAACACGCCGATGAAGACGTTATGGAAATCATCAACAAGGCCAATATGGCGCACCATATGGCAAAGGTAAACAAAAACACGAAAACCTGTGAGTATGATGATGGCTTTAAAAAGCGTGTTCTGCGCATGGCAGAAATCACAAATAAACGCAAAAATGCCATCGAGCAAAATGAATTTAAAGTATATTTACAGCCCAAGATAAACATTTTCTCCAATAAAATTTATGGCGCAGAGGCATTGGTTCGTTGGATTGAAAGTGACGGGAAAATGATTTATCCAAATGAATTTATACCACTTTTTGAGCAAAACGGTTTTATCGTTCATGTGGATATATATATCCTTAAACGTGTTTGCAGACAGATTAAACTCTGGTTACAGGCCGGCTATAAAATCGTACCTATCTCAGTAAACTTTTCACGGATGCACCTGCAAAACCCTAACTTTGTCAATGAATTAAAAGCGATTTGCGATTCTTACGGCGATATACGCCAATATGTTGAAGTTGAGCTGACAGAATCTGCTGCCACAGAAAATGTGGATGACCTAGCTCGCATCCTAGATGAATTACACGAAGCCGGTTTTTCCATTGCCATTGATGACTTTGGTGCCGGATACTCTTCACTTGGCATGCTCAAAAACTTTACAGTGGACTGCCTTAAGCTTGATAAGAGCTTTTTTGATGAAAATAAGGACGATTCACGCGGCGATGTCGTCGTAGGGGGTATTATAAAGATAGCTAAAACTCTGGGCATGAAAATTGTTGCAGAGGGTATTGAGACGGCTGACCAGATAGATTTTTTGAAAAGCATCGAGTGCGAAATAGTTCAAGGCTATTATTACGCAAAACCCATGCCTTTATCTGAATTTGAGCAGTCTTATATGAGGGAGTATGAAAATGCTGCAAACTAAAATCAATACCCTACGCAATAGTTTTATGCAATACAGCATGAAGTGGCATCCTCGCGCAGCGCTGCGTAAAATTCCCTTTGCATTTGTCACCTTTAGCGCCATAGTTCTCGTGGTGCTTATGTCCTTTATTGCTTTTAATAGCAGTATTCATCAGAACTTAAACGTCACTGACAAGGAAAACATCAGCGCACTTGCAAGTCAAGAACATGCAGCGCTCAATGGTATCATAAAAAATACACGTTCAAGCCTTGAGAGTATTACAAAAACAATAGTGACACTGCACCCAAACCGCGAAGCACAATTAGAGTTTCTACAAAATGTGGAACAATCACTCAACTTTGATACTATTGTTATGGCTGACATACACGGACGCGCTATGAGTGCCTCAGGTGAAAAACTTGACCTACGCTCCTCCCCTCTCTTTATAAAGGCTATGCAAGGTGAAGTCAGTGCGTCAGACATACAATTATCTGAAATTACAGGCCGTTATGTCCTCTCTGTCGCCGTACCTATCAGACGTGCCGGGCGTGTTATGGGTACCATTATTGTTGAATATGGCACGCGCTACATGACAGACGTGCTCAAAGCCTATACCGACCCTTCAGAAGCGGCCTATGTCATTGATAGTAATGGTTTTCCCGTAGCCTCTTCGAGTGATGTATACAATTCGCTGAATTTTTTGCGTGACGCCACCTTTGCCGATGAGATGACATATGAGCAATTTCTTGACTTAGTAAAGCAAAAAAAATGGGGTGGTACGAGTTTTACCTTAAATGGAGAACAGCGCATTATTGAATTTCGCCCGCTTGCCCTAAATGACTGGCAGCTCTTTCTTGTCTCCCATGACCTCTTGGCAAATCCTGTACGCGATATATCTGACGAGGTGCAGTATGTGACGGGTACCATGCTTGTTCTTTTCTTGCTTTTGAGTGCCTATATCATCTATCTTAAGCGTAAAACTTTAAGAGAAGTGACGGAATTAGCATTTTACGATGACCTAACAGGTCTTTCCAATGCTGTAAAATTTCGACAAGATGTAGAAGCAGTTATCAAAAAAAACCCCAATATGAAATATGTGATGCAAAAGCTTGACCTTGAAAATTTTAAGGCCATCAACGAAATGTTTGACTATGAAACGGGAAACCGTGTGCTTGTAAACATTGCCAAAGCGTTACAATCTTTAAATGATGACAGCTTCTTGTGTGCTCGCATGCGCAATGATGAATTTATCATGTTTTCCGCCCATGGTTTTTTAGACGACAATACCACTCGTACTGTGTTTGAATCAAATTTCACTGGTCTTTTGACTGAACTACGTAGCTATGAATTTTGCTTCAGATATGGCCGTTATTTCATCCAAAAAGGTGAACGCGACGTGGCGGATATGATGAATAAAACAACACTTGCGCACAGCATGACAAAAAGCCTTGGGCATGTCCACACTTGGGACTATGACGACGCGTTTAGACAGGAAGTTCGCCGCAGTACAGAACTTATCAATATGAGCAAAAGCGCCATGCAAAACCATGAATTTATTGTCTATTTCCAGCCAAAATACAATTTAAAAATGCAAAAAGTCACGAGCGGCGAGGCTCTGGTTCGCTGGGTGACGGACGATGGAAACATGCTCTTGCCGGATGAGTTTATCCCCGTTTTTGAGCAAAACGGCTTTGTGGTTGAAATAGACTTCTTTGTTTTGCGCACGGTCTGCATGCGCATAAAGTCATGGATTGAAAAGGGACATCAAGTCCTGCCCATATCTGTGAATTTTTCTCGTGTTCATTTGAAAAACCCTCACTTTGTGAACGAGTTGAAAAAAACATGCGACGCCTACGGAAAAATACGTCAGTTCATCGAAGTGGAACTGACAGAAACAGCAATTACTGAAAATGCGGAAGACTTAACAAAACTGCTGGACGATTTACGCGAAGCCGGCTTCACAGTGGCTATTGACGACTTTGGAGCTGGGTATTCATCCCTTGGCATGTTGAAAGACTTTAAGGTTGACGTGCTCAAGCTTGACAAAAGCTTTTTTGAAGGAAGTCAGAGCAAAACTGATGACAAAGAAGACATTCGTGGCACAGTGGTCGTAAACGGTATTAGCGCCATTGCACATGACTTAGGCATGAAAATTATTGCAGAAGGCATCGAACTGTCAGAACATTTTACACCACTAGACGCAAACCACCTTGAGCTTGCACAAGGATTTTTCTTTGCACACCCGATGCCCATGGATGAATTTGAACAAAAATACCTTGACTAACACAATAAAGATATTTTTTTGAAGGAGTTTTGGGGGAAAGCTTTTTTTATTCTTTTAAGTTTTTTTCTTGGGGGAAACTTTTTTTAGGAAAAAAAAGCTTTCCCCCCACCCCCCCCTTCAAAAA
>CAYJHT010000118.1:0-6672 GCA_964369615.1 uncultured Desulfovibrionaceae bacterium | reverse complement strand
AGCTTTCCCCTAAACCCCCTTCAAAAAAATATCTTTATTTAGAAACAGCCCCTAGAACTCGTAACGGAAAGTGCCAAAGAGCATATGGTTTGTCCTGTGTGACGACACTTGAATATTGTAGTTCACATCAAAGGAAAAGGCACCGTTGCTTATGCCAATGCCTGCGCCGCCGTCGAATGCGAAGGCGTCCACATTCTTCATTTGTAGGTCACTTGTGCCAAGGTCGGCAAAACCCGGTATACTTGCCCTTGTGCTCGTGTGGAAATCGCCTGCTGAGACGACGATACCAAGGTCAAGCATGGGGGTGATATACCAGTCATTTGACGTTTCGATATTCTTGCTGAACGTGACACCTATGGGGAATGTCCAGAGGTTTTGATGACTTGACTCTACATTGAAGACAGCGCCGCCTGCGCTGTTAATGTCGTGTGCGTCTACGGTGATGCTTGTGTAGCGCACGCCCGCGTGGGGGATTATGTCGAGAAAGTCCGTTTCAATGCGATATTCGGCGCGCAAGCCTACTGTCCATGCGGAGCTGTTCACGTCGGCCTCAAGGTTGCCCATGCCGATTCTGGCGGACACATCTTGCGTTATGCTGTTCCAGATGCCTGTGTAGCCCACGTCAAGGAGCATGCCGAAGCTATTATGCGTATAGCCAAGGTAGCCGGAGATTCCCCAGAAGTCGAAGCTGTTGGTGCTGTCGGCAAAGTCGCCCGTGGAATGGGTATTTCCGCCGCCTACGTTGAAGGCAAGTCCAAGGGTGAAGACTTCGGCAAGGGTGATATCGGCGCCAAAGGCCATGCCGGCAAGGTCGGTGCTGTAGCCGGATTCAAAGTTGCCGGAGCTGAAACCGGAGGTGCTGCTGTGGCTATAAAGCGGGCTGAGCCACACGCCAAGCCCCACCTTGTCGACGGCTTCGTTGCCTGCGGACAAGCCGCTCTCGTTAAGAGGCAGGTTGACAGACGCCATTTGCTTGTTGGCGTCGGCATGGCGCAGGACACGCGCGGCAGGCGCGCCCGACACGGCGTCCACGACGTCATTGGTTGTTGCGTGCACGCCGGCAACGCTACTCGCTTGCATGGCACCTTCCACATCTCTGGCAACGACTGGTGAACGCTCCTCAACGGTCAAAGCGCCAAGGTCGTTGTTATTGGCATTGACCAAGAAGGCGATGCCTGCATTGGTGTCGGCGAATTGTGTATCGTAGTTGTTATCGAAGAGCTTTGTGTACATGCTGCTTATGCTCGGATCCAACCAACTGGCGGGAGTCGAGGGCGTGGGTGTAGGTGTAGAACTCGGTGGACGCCTAATAATTAAAAAACACCCCACAACCTGCAATTGATAGTTATTCGGGTCGGCAATGCCGCTTGGGTCAACATAGGTCACCACTTGACGGTAGCCGTCCACGGTGGTTATGGCGCTGTTTGCCGCCACAGCTTCGCCGCCGCCGGTGGGGACGCCGTCAGCCCATGTTTCAGTAGTGCCAAAACCCTTGGCAATGTTAATGATATCGCCTGTCGCCACATTTGCCAGCACGATTTTGGAGTCAGCGTCTACCGCAAAGACGGCCTTGTCATTGCCTATAAAGGCGTATTCAGTGCTTGTTGTACCAGCCGTAGCATTGGACTTGAAGGCTATTGTGTCCAAGAATAAAGCCGAATTGGCGGCAAAGATCACGGAACCTGCCGTCAAAGCGCGTCCTGCTCCGGTGACAGTGCCTGTGCGATAGAGCTGCTTATCGGCCGCATCTACCATGAAGTGCCCGGCTGCGCTGGCGGTGCCGTGGGTGACAAGACCGTCCATGACAAGCACGCCCGCGTGGCTTTGTGTCCCGCTCAAATCAAGACCGTTGTTCGCTATAAACAAGGCCGCAGAGACGCCCTCGGCAGACCATGTCTTGCCATTGTTTTGTGCGTATTTATTGAACATAGCCACGGCGTCGGCGGCATCCATGCCGTAATTGCCAAAGCTATTGCGCCCCACCGCTAAGGAGTATGTTGGCGTATGATGGGTCGCGTTTGCCGCCATGCTCGTCGCGGCAACATGCACTTCTGAAGCACCTTCAATGCCCACACCGTCCGTGAAGCCGGGGTCGGCGAGAATCAGACTTTGAGCGGTCACAAAACCTTGCAGCGCGAGGCTCGCTTTGACAGGGAGGCTCACATCACTGCCGCGAAAACCCACATACAGAGCAGAACTCACATCACCTGCAAAATCACCCTCCACAACCATCGTAGCCTTTTGTATGGGAGCTTGCGTGTCGGTCACGGGCATGCCAAGGTGCACAGTGGCAGTAGACCCAAGTTCCACGGCCTGCGCGGTCATAGACGAACCTGCTTCGGCTTCCACTGTGCTGCCGGTATCTATGATGATCTTTTCATCCAGAATGGAGCTTGCGCTGGCAGTGAGGCGCATTTTGGCGCCCTGCTCCATTTTCAAAGATCCAACGAAACGATTCTTGCCGATCAATTGCATGATAGCCTCATCGCGGACACTCAGCACATCTCCGGTATTGCGGAACTCAGTATCCGTTAATTGAAGCAAGGCCTTACTGCCTGTTGCCGTGAGACCCTTCACAAAACTGTATACACCTGAGGCAAAGGATGCCTCTCCTTGGCAGTTGAAAAAGCTTGAAAATTCGCCCTGTCCTGTTGCAAAGGTGCCGCCCTCTGCCACAGCCACCTCGCCTGTCGCCAAAGTAATATTGGGAGCATTATTCGGGTTTAATGTGAGAGACGCAAGGGGAGTGATCTCGGAGGACGCAGTGCCTGTGAGAGCTTGTGCGGTGACCGACGCGCCTGGCTGCATAATGCCTGCCACTATGTCTTGGTCGGGATTTACAAGCACAGCCTCCGGTGACACCTGTCCTATGGACAGAGAGGAATCCCAGTCACTAAAGGACCACTTTTCAATACTCACCTTGCCGCTACTTCCCTGCGCTACAAGCGCAGTGTAAATCTTGGCGTACAACTCCTGTTCAATACCTAGTTTATATTCACTGGCACCTGCAATGGAAGGCGCGGTGCCCATGAGGCGCAAAGTGCCGGCAAGCTCTACTTGACATCTGACAGCGCTGCCAACAACGATAAAACGATCCAGCGTATCAATAAATGGGGCAGTGCCAAGGAAGTCAACGGCATTTGCCGTGAGTGTGGCGTCAGACTCCACAATGAACTTCGTATTTACATTTGCACCTCCTAGCTGGAGGTTTAATTGATTGTCGTTGCCGCTCATATCAAGCTGTGCTCCCGACTTCACTATTAAGTTGGAGTTCCCGCCAAGAGACAGGTTACGCCCCGCCCACGAACCGTTGGCAATGGTGACTGTAGCAACCCCGACATTCCCCACTATGTCGGCGCCAATATTGAGTGGTGTATCTTGGGCTTTATTGACACCATCAAACGTGAGATGGGCGCCGCTTCGCAGATAGAGAGCTTCTTCTCCCTGAATGGCAGCGGAGGCAGTGTTCCCCGTGAGGGTGAGGTTTGTGTACAAGGTTACACCCTGTCCGGACGTTGCCAAGCTCCCCGCTGTTATGCCATGGTCCGGCCCGTAGAAAGCAGTGCGGCTTGTTGTGCCGGCGGAGAGAGTCAAGGTGTTTTTGACGTGGATCTCACCACCCCTCTCCCCAGCCTCCCCATAAGAGGACATGGCAAGGCGAATAGTGTCGGGTTCCGTTGCCGTATCCCTTATAGTCAGCGAGTCAAAGACAAGGGTGCTGTTCTCGCCGCTGACAATAAAGCCCTGTGTGGGGAGCTGATCCGGAAAGGCATCACGGAACTGCCCTTCATTCACATCAAGGCTCAGGCCTGTGTCTACATAGGCATTTTGTGCGTGCAAGACTGCGCCCTTATCAAAATCCAAGCCCAGCGTTTTTCCCTCTTCTAAAGCCCAACTGCCGCCCGTAAAGGAGACTATGCTGCCCATGTTTTTTGCAATGATATTCGCGCCCACTGTATGCGTGTGCGCAGGATAATTGCCAAGAGCCCCCGCAACGCCTCCCAGCTCAAGACGTGCGTTTGCGTTTAAGGTGATGCTTTCGGCGTCAATGTCTGCCGCGTCAGTGCCATCGCCGTATATAGACAGTCCCGCAAGGCGGTAATCGCCGGAACTCTCCACAATCAAGGAACCTGTGCCGCCGTCCACCACGAGGCGATCTGCGCTGACGGTGCCATTAGATGACAGCGTAGCATTGTCGCTTTGCGTACTCAAATAAAGCACATCAGCGTATACATTGCTGCCTTGTGTCAGCCATATATCGCCTGCGCCGAATCGGGGCAGGTTCGCATCGACGAGGGACGCACTCACTTGCGCATCCGACCAGATATCATTGACGTCGATATGTAGTGCGCCAAGGCGTAAGTCGCCCTGTTCCCCTTGCACCGTATATGCGCCAAGCAAGGTAGCCTGCGCCATGGGGGCAAGGTTCGCCGCGCTGGCATCAAACGTGCCCTTTATGATATATGCGGCAGAGGCGCTGTCTTTGAACTCGCCGCCCGTTTCCACGCGCAAGGTGTCGCCCGCATTCACAGACACAAAACCGCCGGCGGATATGTCCAAAAGCTTTGTGGTCGTTGTGACGCCTTGGGTGCTCGTGTCTGCGTCGCCCACTTCTAAGCGTGCCTGCGCCGCGCCTTCACCATTTAAGATGATGCTTGCGGCTGAAACGCCATCTTGGAGGATGTACAAGCGCGCATCTCCGCCTTGTGCTGCCGCTGCCGTACCTGCCACAATATTTATGACGTAAGCACCTGCGGATACATCCGCACCTTGAAGCTTCAAGGTCGCGCCGCCCCCTTCGCCGCCGCTATACACACCGTCCGCATTTCCACCGGAACCGCCCTGCACAGTTATGGTAACGCCTTCTGCAAGAAGAGTTTCAGCCCCTGCCGTTCTTTCTGCATTGCCGCCTTGCTCACCATTGGCAGAGCTTGCCGCCATCGCATGCGTGCCGTTCCCCCCTTGTACGATGAGCGCCTTTGTAACAGTGGTTTTGACGTTCTCATCAATACTATAGGTAGCCCCTGTGCTGTGGCTGCTGTCGTCGGTAACATCTTGCTTGTCTGCACGGATGAGCAGGGTGTTCACTGACAGCTCTGCTGTGTCCGAAGCAGCAACGATACTTCCTTGTGTCAGTGTCAAGGTACCGTCAATGAGATTGCCTGTCTTTTGGACGTTCAGGGTCGCGTCGTCCTTGCTCACGCCGTTTATGAGAAGCTGACCGCCTTCAGCAAGTGTCACGGTGCTTGTTCCGGAGAGATTGACTGTCCCCCCCGTCACATACACATGCTTGTCAGCCGTACTCAAGGTGACGGCGACGCCTTCGGCAATACTGAGAATGCTCTTGCCTGCGACTACGGCTCCTTGTGCTGTCCCGCGAGAAAGGGTGATATTGCCGTCAAGGGTAAAGCCGTTGGCGTTGATAAATATTTCTGCATTGCCGCCCGTCGCGCCCAGCGCGTCACCACCCTTCAGGGTGATATCACCGGACGACACAAATTCCCCCCCGTCGTGCCTATAGACAGCCGTGCCGCCACTCATTTGACTGCCTGCCGCGCCCATAAGTGACATACTCCCGACGTTTATTCTCCCTGTATTTGCGAGTGTGGTCTGTGCACCGTGTGGGGCTGCATCGTTGCCTGTGGCGTCGATGGTGAGTGCGCCTGTGAGGCGGATGTTACCTGCGTTACTATGTTCGCTCGTAACAGGTGCGCCGTTTTCGTCAGTACCATGTTTTAAGATCAATACGTCTTGCGTTATGGTGTGCCCCGTGCCGTTCACAAAGAGGCCGCCTGCCACAGTCAGTGTACCTGAACCGACAATAGCCTCGGCGCTTGCGTTGGTGGTGTTCACGCCGCGCACGCTAAGGTTTCCTGTATTGGAGATGGAAGCATTTGATGTGGCTGATACGCCAAAGCTGACTGCCGCCTCAATTTTTGCCATGCCTTCTGTTTTAAGAGATGTGCCTTCACTGAGTATGAGCTGCTTTGCGTCAATACCGGCAGCTGCTGTAGCGTTGCCCTTGAGGGTGACGGTAAGACCTTTGAGGGTGAGATCGTCTGGACTACCCAGCTCCAAACTATAAATTTTCAAGAGTGCGGCTTTGTCTGTGGCGTCAATGTTCAGCTGGTTTGCCATAAGGGAGGAAGGCGGTAGGGGGCGTGCTTCGAGGGCAAGAGCTGTCGTTGTATTTATTGTGTAGGTTGCCCCTGTGACACTGAGCACCGCTGTACTTGCGGCCTCGCTTGCGTCCGTGCCGTCAAACAAGATACGAGTGCTGCCCCCAAAATCTATCGTTCGAAGTTCTGTATCCGTCGTGACCGTGACATCGGTGACAGGACTAACGATATACACGCCGCTCTCGTCATCGTCATCAAAGTTGACAATGCCATTGGCCGGAATGTGCGTTTCTGCCCCTGCAAGAGCAGTCGTTCCAAGAAGCATCAAACCCGCCACGACGAGCGAGCCAAATGTATTTAACAAGTGACACTTTTTCAGTACAGCCCGATATTTGCGCATAAGATTGCCGATTCCGTTCTTTGTTAACATATCATCACTCCTTTACTAGTAGTTTGTTTTTTCTAAAAGTTTATTTTGTTTTTTCTGAAAAACTTGTGGGGGGAAACTTTTTTTTGGGAAAAAAAAGCTTTCCCCCAAACCCCCCTTCAAAAA
>CAYJHT010000117.1:0-6786 GCA_964369615.1 uncultured Desulfovibrionaceae bacterium | reverse complement strand
TATCAGGCGATGATATGTCCACAGATTTCGTCATCGCGAACGATAATAGGAGTTTTTGAGCGTCGAAAGCTTAATCCACAAGGTTCTTCCATCGAAACATAGACTCCTGCCTGATAGTAGTAGTTTTCATGTCTGACCATGTGCGCCAGCTCTTGATAAATGAGCTCATCGTCTTCATAAGCCCCTTGGGTTTCTAGGCTCTGTGAGCCCATAAACATATATATATTACGCCCTTCACGTCCGTAGATAGGTTTTCGCACATAGGGGATGTGTGGGTTTTCGGGTTTTGCATCGTGTGTGAAGAGCAGGTAGGGTGATTGCGGGAAGAGCTGCCACATATAACGCATGAGCGCCTTGCTTTGATAGGCGGCGGCATAGGCAGGATTGCATACGACGGTGTGCGGTTGTGCCAGCATGGCCTCTGCAATAAGTTTTGTAAAGTCGGCGTCTTCTTTAAAAAGCCAGTCCCAAGGCACCATTTTAACAACGGTATCAAAGTTTATGACACGCCACATATCTTTTTCGGCATCGAATTGTTCCGTAACACAGAGGTCATAGTCTTCCCCCACAGCCATTGATGACCAATGTCTGTACAATGTGTGTGGAAAAAGATCGCCACAGGCTTCGTGGAGCATGCGTGTATTTAAGTCGTCTTCGCCATCGGCCACATTGGTGAACAAGATTTGTTGTTCGGGGCGTTGTTGTTTGAGATGGTCAAAAAATTCTATGAGTTGCTCAAAAAGAGTATTGAACTGCTTTTCGTCGGGGTTTAGTCCGTGGTGTTGTGCTAGTGCGTATTGTACGGCAGACGTTTCAAAGATTCCGAAGGGAGTATCACCGTTAAACTCTATAAGTTTTATGGGTATATCTTGCAAACCACCGGCAAAGTCAAAGCGTCCCAACATGTGAGGGTGTTGGATATAGTTTTCATACGTTTTTGCTACAAGGTTGTGCATATACTCTGGTATGCCGAGCGTTGCCAGAAGTCCATTTTCAATGACATATTCCGTGGCTGCGTCCACAAGCTTAAAACATTCCAAGGCTGCGTCATAGTAGGCCTCGGCCTGTGCCTCAGAAATTTGTACAAAGTCGCTGCACTTGCCTTCAGACGGGTAGCCGAGTTTGTCATAGAGGCTCTGCGGGATATCAGTCAAATGTAATATTTTCACTAGCTCCCCCTACTACTTCTGCGGCTTACCGAGCTACCACTCCCTGTGCTGCTATACCCCCTTAAGTAAGGGCGACCGATATAGGTTGCCGCAATACCTGCAAAGGCATAGGCTGTTATTTTTTCGTCATAATAGCGAGCAAAGCGTTCATCTTCCAGATATTCCGTTTCATATTCTTCGTCTTCCCACACATCATATCCAACTATCAGTCCGATAATCAGCACTGCAACAATGCCAGATACTTTCTCGCGTTTTCCCATGCAAATCACTCCTATTCAGGTCGTTTAGGCTGTCTTCAAATACCAGATACCAGATAATAATATCCTCATGACGACACTGTCAATATTAAATGAAATGCCGCTTTAAAAAAAAGTTTTTCCCAAACCCCTTTCAAAAAACAAAATTAGAATGCGGTGTTTCGGGTGATAGGGGAATTTTTGGGGGAAAAAATAAAATTTTACTCTCTTTTGCTTGTGATTTGAATTGTCTTAGTGTATGCATGTCTCGACAAAGGCGTGCTCTTTTTCACAATCCTCTGCATATTATTGTTTTTTTATGAGATTTTTGTCAATTTTTGAGTGCGCATGCTGTGCAGTGTTTTTACGATAATGAATTTTTTTCAAATACGGTAAACCTTGTGATGTGTAGGAAAGCATATGACATGTTTTTTGGTGAATGATTGGCTTGCCCCTTGTGTTGCAAGCAAAGCAAAAAGGATAAAGTATGGATTTACAAAAGCTCAAAAAAGTTGACTGTGCTAAGGAAATTTCTGAGCTTGAGGAAGCGTGCGGTCAAAAGGTTGCTGCCTGTTATCAGTGCGGCAACTGTACTGCGGGCTGTCCAGCTTCCTTTGCCTATGACCTGCAACCGCATCAGGTGCTGCGTCATTTGCAACTTGGAAATTATGAAAGAGTCTTAAGCTCGCGTTCGCTTGCCATGTGTCTTTCATGTGCAACCTGCTCCCAGCGTTGCCCAAACAATATCGATATCGCCGGTATGATGGAGCATTTACGCCATAAGGCGCGTCACGCGGGTGTCTTTGCCGTACCTAAGGTGAATAAGTTTTGGGCATCCTTCCTTGATACGGTGCGCTATTGTGGGCGTACCTATGAAATGGGTGTCATGGTACTCTATATGATGCGCTCAGGCCGCTTGTGGACGGACGTCGACTTGGCACCAAAGGCTCTTATGAAAAACAAACTTCCCTTTATTCCGCATGGCATAAAGGGTGCGGAAGCTGTTGGGCGCATCCTTAAGCGCTACGAACAACGCTGTCGCGAGGAGGGCAAGAAAGCATGAAGTTTGCCTATTATCCCGGGTGTTCTGCCATAGGCACTTCCGCAGACTACGAAGTTTCCACACGCGTTGTCTGTAAGGACCTTGGCCTCACTCTTGTCGATCTTGAAGATTGGAACTGTTGCGGCTCAACGCCCGCACACGCGGTAGCGACAGATCTCTCAGGTGCCCTATGTGCACGCAACCTTGATATCGCCGCGCAACAAGGCGCAGACAAAGTCTTCACTACTTGCCCCTCCTGTCTGTCAAACCTGCGGCACGCGGCGCACCGTTTGGAAAATGAGGGCTTTCGCGAACAGGTTAACGGTCTTTTAGACACGCCAGTGGCGACAGAATTACCTGAAGCCTGTTCTGTTATGCAAGGCATTGTAGATACTTATGGACTCGATGTCATTGCAAACCGCGCTGCAAAAAAACTCAAAGGCATTCGCCTTGCGCCCTACTATGGCTGTCTTATGAGCCGCCCTGCTGAAATTATGAAGTTTGGCGATCCGGAAAATCCGCAGCTCATGGAAGATATTTTGCGCGCATGCGGCGCCGATGTCTTAGACTTTCCTTTGAAAACAAGCTGTTGCGGCGCGTCTTTTGGTATCCCCGAAAGACCCATGACAGCAAAGCTTTCAGGAAAACTTTTGCAATTAGCACACAATATGCAGGCCGATGCCATAGTTGTCGCCTGTCCTTTGTGTCAAATGAACCTTGATTTACGCCAAGGGCAAGCAGAAAAAGCCATGGATATGACTTTTAATATCCCCGTATTGTATTTCACACAGGTCTTGGGACTTGCCTTTGGTCATACGCCGGAAGAATTGGGTTTTGGTAAGCTTTGCGTCAGCCCTGATGCCATGCTGACCAAGTGGCAAGCTGCGAGGGAGGTGCGCTCATGAGAATAGGCGTCTTTATCTGTCATTGCGGCAGTAATATTGCAGGTACTGTGAACTGTGCCAGCGTAGCGCAGGCTGCGCGTGCCTATCCCGATGTTGTCCACGCCGTGGATGTCATGTATGCCTGTGCAGAACCTGGACAGCAAGCCATTGAAGAGGCAATCAAGACATATAAACTCGATGGAGTTGTCGTCGGCTCGTGTTCGCCGCGGATGCACGAACCAACATTTCGACGCACCGTAGAACGCGCAGGACTCAATCGCTACATGTTCGAAATGGCAAACTTGCGCGAACACGTCTCGTGGATTGGCAAAAATATGGATGCCAACACGAACAAGTCACAAGAGCTTGTCAAAATGGCTGTGGAAAAATTGCGTCGCAATGCGCCGCTTATGGCTCAGTCCTTTGAAGTGACGAAGAAAGTGCTCATCATTGGCGGCGGTGTAGCCGGTATCCAAGCAGCTCTTGACTGTGCCGACGGCGGCATTCCCGTCATCATGGTGGAACGCGAAGCTACCATCGGCGGCAAAATGGCAAAGATTGACAAAACATTCCCCACTGTGGACTGTTCTGCCTGTATCTTGGGGCCAAAAATGGTGGACGTTGCACAGCATCCAAATATCACACTCTATGCCTATTCAGAGATTGAAGAAATCTCAGGTTATGTTGGCAACTTCTCTGTGCGCATCAAGAAAAAGAAGTCCTATGTCGACTGGAATAAGTGTACTGGTTGCGGCTTGTGTGCGGAAAAATGCCCCGCAAAAGCACGCGACGCCTTCAACGAAGGTATCGCAAAAACAGGCGCCATAACCATCGCTTTCCCGCAGGCTATTCCGAAAAAAGCCGTCATTGCGGCTGAAAGCTGCACAAAGCTCATCAGGGGCAAGTGCGGCGTCTGCGCTAAGATATGCCCCACAAAGGCCATAAATTACGACATGGAAGAAGAGTATGTGACCGAAGAAGTCGGCTGCGTTGTCGCCGCCACAGGTTACGAGCTTATGGACTGGACAGTCTATCAGCAATACGGCGGCGGACGCTATCCGGACGTCGTCACATCTATGCAGTATGAGCGCATGATGAATGCCTCCGGCCCCACAGGCGGACATATTAAACGTCCTTCGGATGGCAAAGAACCTAAGAGCGTCGTCTTTATACAATGCGTAGGCTCGCGCGATCCTTCTGTAGGACGCCCGTATTGCTCAGGTTTTTGCTGTATGTATACAGCAAAGCAAGCCATTTTGACAAAGGATCACATCCCTGATTCTCAGTCACACATATTCTATATGGATATTCGCGCACCGGGCAAGATGTACGACGAATTTACCCGTCGTACCACCGAACAATACGGCGCCAACTACATCCGCGGACGCGTTTCTGCCCTTTATCCCAATGGAAAAGGACAATATGTCGTCTGCGGTGCGGACACACTGCTTGGTGAGCAAGTCGAAATCCTTGCCGACCTCGTTGTCTTGGCTGTAGGCATTGAAGCCTCAAAAGGCGCAGGACACTTGGCAGAAATGATGCGCATATCCTATGATACACACGGCTTCTTTATGGAAAGTCACCCAAAACTTAAGCCTGTGGAAACAAATACGGCCGGCGTCTTCCTTGCCGGTGCCTGCCAAGGACCTAAGGATATTCCTGCCTCCGTGGCACAAGGATCTGCCGCGGCTGCCAAGGTGCTCGCACTCCTTGCCAAGGATACCTTAGAAAATGATCCACAAATTGCAGCCGTCACACTACAACGCTGCGTCGGCTGTGGTAAATGTGTCCGCGTATGCCCCTTTGGTGCCATACGCGAAATAAATGTGCGTGGTGATTTGCGCGTGGAAGTTCTTGCAACTGTCTGCCAAGGCTGCGGCCTTTGTACGGCAACGTGTCCGCAAGGCGCCATTCAGCTCTCTCATGCCACCGATAATCAGATTCTCGCGGAGGTCAGTGCCCTATGCCGCAATTAAAAAATAACGAACTCAGAATAGTTGGTTTTCTTTGCAACTGGTGCTCCTATGGTGGCGCCGATACCGCAGGTGTGGCGCGGGCAACACAACCCACAGATCTGCGTATTGTCCGCCTGCCTTGCTCCGGTCGCGTAGATCCGCTCTTCGTCTTGCGTGCGCTGTTCAGCGGTGCCGACGGCGTGCTTGTGTCCGGTTGTCACCCGCGTGACTGCCACTATTCCACAGGCAACTTCTATGCGCGTCGCCGCCTTGAAGTGCTCAAACACTTCTTGCCGGTGCTCGGCATTGATCCGGGTCGCTTTGACTATACATGGGTGTCGGCCTCAGAAGGACAACGCTGGCAGCATGTCGTCACAACCTTCACAAATCAAATACATAAGCTTGGGCCTGCACCGCAATATAAAGACAGCGAAGCCCTGCTCCAAGTGGCAGAAGCCGTACTCACCCCTTTACGTCCCTTGGGCACAGGCGTGGAAAGCGCAGAAGCGGAACTTAAAAGCGCCATCAAGGGCAAAATCGCTGAACTTGAATGCGTCATCGGTTGGAGGCAAGGCCACGATGCCGCGCACGCCATGCCGCACTTCATGTATGAAGAGGCAGATGTGGACGCATTTACATGGGGTCCGCTCAATGTCCATAACCTCGCAACCTACCTTCCCTCCCTCTTGCCACTCGGCGCAGCGGAAAGGGAAAAGAAAGTAGGTATCGTTGTGAAAGGGTGTGACTCGCGTTCCGTGGTGGAACTTTTGCAGGAAAACCTCATAAAACGCGATGATGTTGTCATCTTTGCCGCGCCATGCGAAGGCACACTTGACATGCAACGCGTCGATGAAAAACTCGGACGCTACAATAAAATTGAGAACGTCAGCACAAGCTCCGGCGCCGTGACCATCGTGGTCGACGGCACAGAACACGTCTTCCACATGAGCGACTATGCGCAAGGCAAGTGCTATGGATGCACAACACCGGGCGCCGTGGAAGCAGATATCCGCTGTGGTGGCACTCCCACGCCCGTGGGTGCAGGAAGCGTCTTGCCGCGTGAGCTTGCCATGCTTGACGCCATGAGTCTTGCTGAACGCCGCGCCTTCTGGCGCGGACATATGGAACGCTGCGTGCGCTGTTATGCTTGCCGTAATGCGTGCCCTATGTGCGTCTGCCGCGACCACTGTATCGCAGAAACACGCAATCCGCACTTTATCACTCAAGACGACAGCGTTACAGAAAAACTCTACTTCCAAACCATCCATGCCATGCACTTGGCAGGACGGTGTACCGGATGCGGTGAATGTCAACGCGCATGTCCTGTCAACATTCCCATCTTGGCCTTACGCCAACATATCGGTCGCACGGTGGGTCAGATCTTCGACGGCTATAAATCCGGCATGAAGAAAGACGCTGAACCGCCCTTGTTGGGTTATTCTGTAGAAGAAAAGAATATTACGGAAAGGGAGTGGAAATGAGCAGCTTACACTTTGTAAA
>CAYJHT010000116.1:0-6808 GCA_964369615.1 uncultured Desulfovibrionaceae bacterium | reverse complement strand
GCTTTCGTATTGCCCATGCGACAGCGCCGATTGTCTAGCTAAACAGATGGTTTTTGTGAAGGGGGGTTTGGGGGGAAACTTTTTTTTCCTAAAAAAAGTTTCCCCCCAAGAAAAAAACTTAAAAAAATAAAAAAAACTTTCCCTCACAAGTTTTTTAGGAAAAACAGCTACTAGATTTTTTTTTGAAAATATGTCACTTGTGCGTCTATGAATACACACAACAAAATACTACCGACTGGAAGTTTGATCGGCTGTGCGGCACATTTTACCCGTAGTGATCTTATGGAATTGGAAGGGCATTTGGCGGCAAGTTTACGTGAACTGCTGCTTTTTACAAGTCACAGCCTTTACTTTCCTACTACGCAAAATATGCCCACTGAGGTGCAGTGGATTTCGCGCGAGCGCACGCTTCTTTTGCCATTGAGATATAAGGAGCAAGATCTTGGTGTTTTTATGGCGCGGGGGGTTTCTGCAAAAACAGTACACAGGCTTATGCGCTCTTTTCCTGCCATATTAAATATCTGCATAGAACAATTGGCATGTATAAAGCAAAGTCAGATTGATGAATGGACGGGTCTTGCTCGAATGAGCGGTCTTTTTAAGCGTATGAATCAACAGGCTGATTTTGTACGCACTCAGGCGTTTGATCCTTCTCATGAGTCGGATGTAGGTCTTCATGGGGCCTATAAAGTGTGCATGGGCTTGCTTGTTTTGCGTTGCCCTGCTCTTGATTCTTTGGCGCAAGAATTTGGACATAGTTTTGCGCATGCGGCTCTTGCTACGTGGGCGCAAACTATCCAAGCGCATCTACCTTCGGAAGCTATTGCTGCGCGCAGTGGGCATAATGAATGCACGATTTTGCTGCCAAGTGCGACACGCACGCTGTGCCAAGGTTTGGCGCAAGAAATAATGACGCACATAGAAAATTTGACTCTTGTGCATGAGGCCAGTAAGCGTAGTATTCGCTTGCATGCGGTGGCTGGTTTTGCGCTGTATCCGCAAGATATGGAGAGTAGGCGCTTTACTTTGCCTATGGAGGAACAGTCACAATACATGCTTGATAAGGCGCGTCTTGCAACTGATGTGGCTTATGAATGCAGTACATCCTTATCACAGGAAGAAAAGGTGAAGCCGAGCAATAGGGTGCTTGGATTTGGGCGAGTACTTGTGCAGGGTGGGCTTATTCGTCAGGTACTTTCTCTTGAGCATGTTGTGACGAACCTTGGGCGACATATGGGGGCGAAGGAGGGGCAGCGTTTTACTGTATGGGGAAGGCGTCAGGGGGCTTTAGAGTATAAGGGAGAGCTTGTTCTTGTGGATGTGCGTAAGGCGCATTCTGTTGCTGAGGTTTTACATTTTGCTGATGCGGCGTGGCTTTGGGAAGTTGGGGACTGCTTGCGTTTTACTGAGCTTAGGTTAGAGCATGGGACAGAACATGGGGAGCAAGTGACACATGGCGCAAGTGCTTCTCGTCCGCGACTTTTATATGAGCAAAATGCCGCATTATCTGTCGCGGAGGGCGTAGTACAAGAGGCGTCAAGTGTAGCGGCAGGGGAGGAGGCACAGGCTGGTGAGGCGCCATATCTGCTTTCTCACGGCGCTTTTTTGCAGGGATTTGCAAAGCAGTGTGAAGGACACGACGCATTTGCCTTGGTGCTTGTGCGTCTTCAAGGCGAAGCGACAGCACATGCGCGAGAAAGCATTACATGGCTCATTGAATTATGTCATAAGAAACATATTATTCCACGCGATGTGAATGATACTCTGAAATCATGCCAGCATACCCCGCTTGTTTCTGGTCGTTATGGGGAGACAAGCCTTATATTTTTTCATGAGGGCCTTGAATTGGCGGAGCTTGAAACTCTGTATACAGGCCTTGCGGAGGATGCCGCGCGGGCTGAGTGTCCTATTGTTGTAGGTATTGCGCATTATCCTTATCTTGACTACGCAAAAACAGATGCGCTTGATTGTTGTCACAAAGCGTTAGAGTTGGCAATGCTTCTTCCGTCGCCTCATGTGGCTCTTATGGGATCGCTGGCACTCAATATCAGCGCTGATCAGCGTTATAGCCGTGGTGATGTTTTTGGTGCTATTGAGGAATATAAGCGCGCTCTTCTTGCAGATGAGAAGAATGCTATGGCGCGAAATTCTCTTGGTGTGTGTATGGCCTCTCTTGCGCGTCATGCGGAGGCACGTCAGCATTTTAAGCAGGCGCTTACCCTATGGAAAAAACAGACGCTGACTGAGGCTCAAAGAGAGGAATTTGTAGCGACGCTTTATAATCTTGGTACGGTTTGTCAAAAGCTTGATGAAACACGTGCGGCGGCGGCCTATTTTCGTCAATGCATTCAAGAAGACGGTGAATATTTTTACGCCTATGTGCGTTTAGGACAACTTGCCGAAAAAAGTGCGCGTTATGGTCAAGCGCGTCAATATTATGCAAAGGCCGCGGAGCTTGAGCATATGCATAAAAATCATAGTGGGAGCGCGCATCGTCATTTAGCGCGTGTGGCTTTAGCGCAGAAGAAGGAATCTGAGGCGCGCGAACTTTTACACGAAGCGCTCTTGCGCAATCCCGGAGATGCTGCTGCGCTTTCTATGCTTGCAGAAATTTATCTGCATGCGGGGGAGGATCCACAAATGTCGGAAATGTTGTTACGAAAAAGTCTTGGTTTGCGCCCAGAGCATGCCAATACATGGCACTTACTCGCCCAATGTTTACAAAAACAAGGTCAGCACAATGCAGCGCTGGATGCACAAGAAAGAGCCGCGCATTTGTAGGCTTGCACCAATATTCGCACTGGAGGATGTATGAATTATATAAATTCGCGCCCGTTTAATCCTGATGATTACGTGCTGACAGATGCGGATTTTTTGCGTTTAGATGAACCTCGAGTTCTTGGATTAACGGGGCATATGCGTGTGCGCAATGAAGCTCTTACGTTGCGAGCCTCACTTGATTCGTGTTTGCCCTTCTTGGACGAGTTGATTGTTACATATAATGATTCAGATGACGAAAGTGAAGACATACTTCTTGAATATGCGGCGCGTTATCCTGATAAAGTACGCCTTTTTTGGTATCCTCTTGAATGGGGAACGTCTCGCGGTGTTATGTGCGCTCGCCCATGGAAGCACCTTGCATATTACACAAATTTTGGATATACGAAGGTGCGATATACATTCTACATCAAGCTTGATGCAGATCAAGTCTACTTCACAGAAAAAATGCTCTTTGTACGAAAAATGCTTTTCAAATATGCAAAATTGTTTGCTTCCGGCGCGAGTATAGCACTTAATACGATGGGTGGGGATGATACTTTGCCCTATTATGAGAAAGTTATAGCAAAGGCTATGGCGCGCCATGTCAAAAGTACATTTATTTTATCCGGCATTGAAGCTTGTTACGATGATGACAACCTCTATGTGTACACATTAGAAAATCTTGATGAGAAACCTCTTTTCAATGGTGTCTTCAAAGACACTTTTCTTATGTGTCCTAATTCTGTGCAGCGCTATATTATGCAAGAAAATTACTTTGAAGTTTTTCCACATTTTGAGCAATTTTGTGTGCATCTTGGCCTCCATTGGGTGCACACTGGTTTCATCAAGCGTCAGAGCCATACACAAAATACGAGGGTTCTTCTTTTGAAAGATGCAGGGGCGGTCTCGTGGGATGAATTGTTTAAAAGAATCAATACCAAAAAAACAGTCGATCTTAAAATGCATAATATTTACAAGAATATGGGGCGTCGTTTTTGGGACAGAGACGTTAGTAAATATGTGACAAAGGACTTTTATGAAAGATATTTTGTCGATATTTTAAGAATCGCCCGTACATTGTAAGTATACCTTTATACGCGTCATTCGATGCGTTTTTTGAAATGTTTTTGGGGGAACACTTTTTTGTGACAAAAAAGTGTTCCCCCAAAGAGCTTTTAAGAACAAGATGTTTGCGGCTTATGCAAGGAAAAGCTTCCAAGTAAATAGAACCGCTAAAATATATGTCAGCAGTGGTAATTGTTTGGCTCTGCCTGTACACAAGGATAGGAAAACATAACTGAGCATTCCCCAGATAATTCCATTGCTAATGCTAAAGGTCAGTGGAATAATGATGACGGTTAAGTAGGCAGGAATGGACATGACAAAGTCTTCAAAATTGATATCCTTAATGGGCACTGCCATGTAAAGACCTACGATGATAAGTGCGGCGGCGGTAGCCTGGGCTGGTACCATGAGGAATACGGGAGAGAGTAAGAGGGCAAAGAGGAAAAGCAAGGCGACGGTGAGTGCTGTGAGGCCGGTTTTACCGCCTTCGAGTACGCCGTTGGCACTTTCGATGTAGCTTGTGACGGTGGATGTGCCAAGGATAGCTCCTACAGTGGTGCCGACGGCATCTGCCATAAATGCTTTATTGGCATTTGGCAAGTTGCCTTCTTTGTCAACAATTTTTGCGCGTGAGCCAACAGCGAGGAGCGTTCCAAGGGTGTCAAAAATATCGACAAAGAGCAGTGTAAAGACGATGATGAGCATGTCAACAGTCAAAAGGTGTTGCCAGTCGAATTGCAAAAAAGTGGGGGAAAGACTTGGGATACTAAAGAACTTTTGCGTTTCAAAGATAGTCATATCTGTCACGCTTAAGGGGATGCCAAGTAATGTTGCCATCAAGATGCCGTAAAGGAGGGCGCCGCGTACCTTAAAAGAGGTTAAAAGAATCATCAAGAGGAAGCCGGCTAAGGTTATCATTACCCCATTTGAGCTGATATCGCCCATAGAGACCATGATGCCTTCAGTTCTGACGATGATACCGGCATTTTGAAGCCCAATGAGTGCAATAAAAAGGCCAATTCCTGCCCCTATGGCATTTTTGAGCGCGGGCGGAATAACACGCATAAGCTCATTTCGTAGGTTTGTTACTGTGAGTAGAATAAAAAGGAGGCCTTCCAAAAAGACGGCTGTCAGGGCAAATTGCCATGTATAGCCCATGCCTAGTACCACAGTGTAAGCAAAAAAGGCGTTGACCCCCATGCCGGGCGCAAGCGCGATAGGGAGGTTTGCTACAAGAGCCATGATGGTTGTGGCTATTGCTGCACTGAGTGCGGTTGCGGTAAAGACTGCCGTAGGATCCATACCTGTTTGAGATAAAATCTGTGGGTTGACTGCTAAAACATAGGACATCGTGATAAATGTCGTTATTCCGGCAATGATCTCGATTCGTACCGAGCTCTCTCTCTCCTTCATCTTAAATAACTTTTCAAGCATACATACACCTTATAGTCAATGAGTTATAATTTCATCGCTACATCATAGTCAGTTTCCACAAAAAGAGCAAGGCCAAAGGATAGGTAGCAAAGGCAATTTCTCGTATTCGACCTGAAAACATGGCAAGAAAAACATAGCTTAAAACACCCCACATAAGACCATTGGCGATGCTGTATGTCAGTGGCATCATAATCATGGTAAAAAATGCAGGAATAGTTTGCAAATAGTCATGAAATTCCATTTTTTTAATGGGCTCTAGCATGAATAAACCGACTAAGATAAGCACCGGTGCTGTCGCATGGATAGGGATAAGCAAAAAAATAGGCGCGAAAAAAAGTGCTATGAAAAAACACATGGACACAATACACGCTGTAAGACCTGTCTTTCCGCCTGCCGCAACACCTGTCGCGCTTTCAATATAGATTGCCATACTCGAAGTGCCACACACACTGCCAAGCACTGTTCCAATACCATTTGTTAGAAATGCACGCTGATGATGTGGTACAGTATTGCTTGCATCTATAAGTTTTGTTTGCTGCATAACGCCAAATGATGTTCCTAATGTGTCAAAAAAACTGACGAAAACAAATGTTAGGACGATGATAAACATGTCCAAAGTCATAATATTGTGCCAGTCGAATCGAACCAGTGAAGGTAAGAGGTTTGGCGTAAGAAAGACTGTCTCAATTCTTGTACTCAAAAGTGCTGAATGCTGTGTGTCCCATATGTCAAGAGCAAAATGGACAAGAGACGCGGCGCAAATACCAATAAGAAAGGCACCCCGTCGTTTGTAGCACAAAAGAAGCGTTGTTACTATAAGCCCGCTTAAAGCAACTAACACTCTCGGATCCTTTAAAGAGCCCATACTCAAAAGGGTCGCATTGTCTTGCACCACAAAACCGCCATTGCGAAGCCCTAAAAATGCAATAAAAAGCCCTATGCCTGCAGGCAAGGCCATGCGTACTGCACATGGAAGAGAGGAGACAAGAATATCACGAAGGCGCGTCATGCTGAGCACAATAAAGAAAATACCTTGCAAAAAAACTGCTGTCAGTGCAAATTGCCACGTATGCCCCATACTAATGACAACAGTATACGCAAAAACAGAATTTAAACCCATCCCCGGTGCAAGAGCAAGGGGCAGATTCGCCCATAAACCCATAATAAGCGTTGTTAGCGCTGCTACAAAAGCTGTTGCGGCAAACACCGCCGTGTAACTCATGCCACATTGACTTAAAATCGCAGGGCCTATAGTCAAAATATACGCCATACTCATAAATGTCGTCACACCAGCAAGGCACTCCTGCCCGATTGATGTGTTCCGCTCAGAAAGCAAAAAGAACTTATTTAGCAAATCAACCCCACAGGATGTTATCAAATTATAGCCACACAACATATACGGAGCAAGTTGTGAAACAATCTAAATTACAGTCTCTTAGCTTGTCAATGTGTTTTTTGTCACAAGTGTAAAGATATGCAGGTCATTCTCATTTCATTTTTTTGGGGGGGGGGGGGGGGGGGGGGGGGGGGGGGGGGGGGGGGGGGGGGG
>CAYJHT010000115.1:0-6812 GCA_964369615.1 uncultured Desulfovibrionaceae bacterium | reverse complement strand
CCAAGAAAAAATCTTAAAAAAATATAAGCTGTTTTGCTGTTTTGACAAGAGGTAGACGTCTTTGACCGTCAATCCTTGTACTTGCTCTTGTACGCGCTGCGCCACCGCTCGCGGCTTGCCGCCCTTTGCCATTTCTTCTTGTAGGAGGCAAAGGACGTCTCCTGCATCTGTCCGTTCGCCATCGCCTTCAGGCGGGCCAATAATGACTGTTATTTCACCGCGTAAGTCTATTGCAAGGCTTTCGTGCGCTTCAAGTCGCCCTGTGATAAATTCTTCGTGTATTTTTGTTAATTCTCTTGCTATGACGACTTCACGCGAACCTAAGAGCGCGTGCGCTGTGCGTAATGTGTGCGCAAGTCTGTCCTTTCGCTCAAAAAAGACAAGTGTACAGGCCATATGCGCAAATGGGGCAAAAATCTTTTGCTGGGCGCCCTTATCTCGCGGTAAAAAACCAAAAAATGTAAATGGCTGGGGCGCAATCCCCGCCGCCATGAGTGCTGTTATGGGCGCACAAGCGCCGGGCGCCGGGCGCACACATAGGCTTTCTTGACGACACGCGCGTACAAGGCGATAGCCGGGATCTGCCATGAGAGGCGTTCCGGCATCGGAAATAAGCGCCGCAGTCTGTCCATTTTTTAACATGTCAAGCACTTGCGGCACGCGCTGTGCTTCATTGTGTTCGTGAAAACTCATAAAATGCGACACGACAAGGCCGCAACGTTGACAAAAAAGCCCCGCACGGCGCGTGTCTTCTGCCAACACCACGTCTACAGATTGCAATATATCCCGCGCACGCGCTGACAAATCATGCACATTGCCAAGGGGCGTCGCCACAATCCATAGCTGACCCGATTGTACACTTTCATTCTGAGACGACGTTGACATAGTGCTCCACCTGAAAAATCACATGTTGTGCGGCATCAATGGTATAGGTTACTGCAATCAAGTCACAGCGACAGCCTTCGGCGTCTTCCTTCAGTGACTCGTGTTTTGCGCGCCATAATTGTACCGCACGCAAGAAGGCACGCCGTTTGCTTTTATCCATTGCGGCGCAAGGATCTTCTATGGCAGTGCTTTTACGCGTTTTCACCTCCACAAAAACAAGGTCTTCGCCATCGCGTGCGATAATATCCAATTCATAGCGCCCCATACGCCAATTGCGTTCTAAAATGCGCCAGCCGCGTAAACGCAAGAAGCGCACTGCGGCCTCTTCACCGCGCAAGCCCACAGTGCGCCGCGTCGCAAGTTCCGCCTTTTGAGGCACAAGGAGGGCGTAAAGCTTTTGCCATCCATAATATATACGCGCATGCATCGCAAAAATGCTTCTAAGCACACTCATGGCAGTATACGCCCCTGTAGCATTTTTGTGTTCTTTTCAGTCGCACGAGGCCGCACGCCGCCAAAAGTCAGCCTATGAAGGGGGCATGGGCCATACTGCGCAATTGCCGCCAGATGCTCCTGTGTACCATAGCCCTTGTGTTTTGCAAAGTTATATTTAGGCCAGCGCCTGTGAAAAACGCACATGAGCGTGTCCCTGTGCGTTTTTGCCATAATGGAGGCCGCAGAAATGGCAGGGATGAGGCCATCTCCTCCTACAAGGCTTTCTTGCAGGGGCAGCACTTGCATGTGCCAATATTGTGCGAGGACATTTGATGGTATGGTTTTATTTCCGTCAATACAAAGTTTGACAGGCAAGGTGGCAGGGGGCGCTTCCTTTGTGCCTTGAGCGTGTGATTTTAAAAGACAGACCGCGGCCTTTGCCATGGCATGGAAGGTGGCTTGTAGAATATTGATGCGGTCGATTTCTGCTTGCCACACAAGGCCGATGCCAAGAGCCAGAGCATGACGTCGGATATCTGCGGCAAGGCGTTCACGGGCGGCAGCGGTCAGTTTTTTTGAGTCGGTCAGACCTTGCAAGGCGCCTTTTGCGAGAATAGCATCAAGGTGTGGGGGAAGGAGGACGGCAGCGGCGACCACGGGGCCTGCAAGGCAACCGCGACCGGCTTCGTCGATGCCTATAAAAAGACAGGGTGAATCAGGTGTCTGGGCAAAAAACGTGTATTGCGTCGGGGGGAGAGACTTTTTCTTTGAAGAGCGCGTTTGAGTGACTATGGCATCGTTGTTTTTGTGCGACATATTTTCCATTTTATAATATTTTTTAAAAAACATCTGGGGGGAAAGCTGTTTTTTTTCTTTTTCTTTTTGCGGGGGGAGGGAAACTTTTGCTAGCGCCAAAAAGTTTCCCCCCAAGTGTCTTTCAAAAAAATCTTTTAGACTTTACAAGGCATTAGTGACAGGTGGATCATTTATTTTCGGGATTTCTCATAAGTTTCCACGTGACCTTCATGACCGTTGCGACCTCATTCAGCCCGGGAAAAGCGGCAAAAAGACGCGCCTCGGCATTTTCTTCTGTGAGTAAATCTATAGCGGGCGCTTGATTGTGCTGACTCTGCCTTTGCGCAGAGGCATCACGGTCGCCAAGAATATCATCAGAGTGGGCTGTATCCGTTATAGTATCGAGCATATTCGGCGCATTGGAAAGTTCTTTTGCCTCTGCGTTTTTCTTGGTCTTGCGTCCGGAAAAGAAACTCCGAAGTCCTTTTTTTTCTGACGGTGTGGGTGCCATATCCGCCGCATCGTTGTCAAATTCGTCGTCCAAATTCAGATCAAGCAAGTCTTGCAATTCTTCGAGAGAGTGCAAATCCTCATCGTCAAGGCCATACTTTTGCATAACATTTTGCGACGCTCTTTTGCGTGCTTCCCATGCTTGCGCTTCCAGCTCCATGCGAACTTTTTCTTTTTCTCTGCGTGCGACGGCGCTTTCGTGGGCTTTTTGAAGCGCGCGCATATCCTCATAGAGGGTGGCTCGTATGTCATTTAAAGAAGGGTGTTGCAATGCCTTTAAAAGGGCGTCGACGGTGTGATTGGGATTTTGTGTGGAAAGGCAAGCTTTTGCAAGGCGCTGAGCGGCATTTTCCATAGGGCCTAGGTTGCGACCTGCAAGAAGCGCTTCTGCGGCGTCAGTAAATTGTTGCGCGCGGACAAAAGATTCTGCGCTCTGTAAAAAGGGGCTTGAAGCTTTTGGCAAGGTACGCAAAAGACGTTCATAAGCTGTGCGTGCTTTATGCCATTTTTTGGCACGCGCAAATGTATGTGCGGCTTCGTGCAAAAATTTATGATAGCGCGCCATATCCTCCTTGGCACGCCATGCGGCAGCAATGCCAAGCTCGGCATCGCCTTTTAGGTCGATATGGGTGGCGGCGCGGGTGAGGGCATGGAGGGCATTGTCCCATGCTTGGGTCTGCAAAAAACGCAATCCTTCATGGAAGTGAAATTCAGCACGTCCAAGTTCGCTTTTACAATTTTCAAAACGCTGCAAGAGAGCCTCAAAGGCTTGTGTATGCTCAGCGGCAGATTTTTTTTGTGCAAGGGGCGCTTCTTCGTGCAATTTCGCAAGAATCGTGCGCAAGTCATCTTGTGTATAGGGGCGCGTGAGGGAGGCACTGCATTTATGGGCATGCAGGGCTGTGAGCATGTCATTGTTTTTTTGTGCGCCTGTAATCATAAGCACGGGCAAGTTTGCAAGGCGTGGGTGCTGGCGAATAAGCGCAAGCCATTGTAGGGCGGTCATATCGGACAATCGAGGATGACAAACAACAAGATCAATATTTTCTTGTCCTTCTTGCTTTTGTCGTCGCCCCATGCCACTCAGAAGTTTCGCCGCCTGTACGCCCGAGGTCATCACGCGCGTGCGCACAAGTCCCACTTCGCGTAAAGCAAACTTTTCTGTGCTGGCATTGCCCTCCATATCCACAAGGAGCAAGGCAGAGCTATAGGGAAGCGACGTTGTTTTCATAGTGCTGATACTTTGGCGCACTTGGGATCGCACGACAATTTTCTCGCGCCCCTGCGGCTGTGTAGGTTGCAAGTAGGGTGCGCTGGCATCCTGCTTGGGGAGGATGCGATCGTATCGTGTTCCGGGAAATTGCGCAAGGGGGGCAAATATACCGCCAAAAGCACGCGCAGCCGTGGTAGCTGCTGCTATGCTTTGCGTTTGCACTGATGTCGACACTGCAGCCGGGACGACCGGATGCGCGCTTACAGGGGCATTAAGGGAGGCAGGTGCTGAAGATTTTTCCATATATTTTCCCGGAAAGAGTTTTTTTGACATCAAGTTAAAGAATGTGCAAAAACAATTCCAAAAAGCTCAGCTACGCACCTCACAATGAACGAATCAGAAAAATTCTTATAAGTAAATGAAAAAATCCTTCACCACACTTAACGTCTTACAGAGGCCTTACGCGAAACAGCAGCAAATGGCAATACCTTTGCTTGGCGCACATGCGCATGTGTTGCCGTTGTATCCCCTACAGCACGCGCAGCGGGCATGTATTCTGCCCCACAATAAGGACATGTACAGCCGTCTTGATGGCGCTCTAAGCGAAAGAGAGTGCCGTCTCTGTCGCGACACACAGGACAAAAGGGGCCGTAAGTCACGCCATTAAGCTTAATCCAGTAAAATTGATCTTCAAAGAACAAACTTTGTGACAAGGCGATAATCGTCTCAAGTTCTTCAAGGCGTGTTCTTAGGCAATCAGCACTTTCCTGTGACGCGATATGATGCGCCTGAAGTTGCATAAGCATCTGTAATGCATCATCATATTTCTCACGACGAAAAAGATGATGGAGCCTTTGAAATTGATCATACACTGACATAATCGCCTCGCACAGATAAGAGTGAGCGTTTTACAAATTTCATACAAGAGTAAGGCAAACAAGCCTCACACCCATGTGACAATATTTATCGTCACTCTGCGTACATTCTTTAGGACTCTTTTTTAAGCTACACTAAACTTTACCCTCTTTATCTTTGAAATATTTGCCTTATTTCTTTAGAAAAAATCACAAGAACATGTTGCGGAGAGCTTTTTACCCCAAAATACACACTGGACATGGCAACTTTTTAGACAGTGAGCAATTTTTAGACAGTTCCACCTCGTGCTTTTTTGTGGGGGAAAGCTTTTTTTCCCAAAAAAAGTTTCCCCCCACAAGATTTTTCAAAACCTATTAACTCTACAACTGAAACACCAGAAGCATGTTCACTTGACTTTTGCACGCCATCCATGCTTTATAGAACAGCCATATATTTTGTCGCTCGTATTGGAAAAAGCGCTGGGGTACAGATTTTGTATACTCTGTACGCATTCCGAAGTCATGATATAAATTTTATACACCATTTGCTTCCTCTCACACGTTATATTAAGGATGATATAGAGGAGATAGAGGATATTGAGGATAATATGTATCAACGTTCCATAGCCCTTTGTTGTGCTGCGCTCATATTTGCGAGTGGATGCACCCCTTTTGCTCCGCAAGTGCGTACACAAAATGATGTTTTACCCGGTGAAGTCCCCACACACTATGCCTCAGCGCAAGACGCAAGCGGCGCAACACCAAAACGCACGCAAGCATGGTGGAAAGACTTTGACAGCGCAGAACTCAACGCTCTTATGGACACTTCCTTACGCGCCAACTTCGATATTTTGACTGCATGGGCAACCCTGCGGCAAAGCGAAGCTCTGACGCAAAAAATTACAGCCGGACTTTTCCCAAGCCTGAATCTTGATGCCTCAGGCACGCAACGCCGCGTCTCCGTGCAAGCTGACACCGACCTGCCACGTACAGAAAATATGTTCTATGGCTATAGCCTCGGCTTTGCCGCCGCCTATGAAGTCGACTTATGGGGCGATATCACATCCGAAAGACGCGCGGAACTTTTGCGCACTACTGCCACGGCCTATGATGTCCAAACAGCCGCCATGACCGTCGCCGCCTCCGTTGCGGATACATGGGCATCACTTCTTGGCAACAGAGCACAACTTGCAGTGCTTCAGGCGCAAATTGATATAAATAAAGATTTAGTACGCCTGCAAAGCGTGCGTTTTAGCAATGGCCTTTCAAACAGTCTCGAAGTTCTCCAACAAAAAGAGCTTCTCGCCTCTATTGAAGCAGAAGTCCCCCCCTTAGATCAAGAAGCCGCTGTCTTGCGCAATCGCTTGAGCATATTGCAAGGCACACTCCCGGGCACAGCCTTTGCCCTCGATGAAGAAGCCCCCTTGCCAAAACTTGACGCCATGCCAGAACCCGGTTTGCCTACAGAACTCTTGGACGCACGACCAGATATCCAAGCCGCATGGGCACGCCTTGCTGCTGCGGATTGGGATATTTCCGCCGCACACGCAAAACGCTATCCTTCCATCAGGCTTTCTGCCTCCATGGTCTTTGACGCGGCAAATACATCACTTTTATTTACAAATTGGGTGGCAGCTCTTATCGGCTCCCTCGCTATGCCCCTCTTTGATGGCGGCGCTCTTGCTGCCGACGAAGCACGCGCAAAGGCCACAAGCGACATTGCTGTACAAAGCTACATCAAAACCGTCGCCGCCGCTATGGAAGAAGTAGACAATGCCCTCGCAGCAGAGCACGGCGAACAAGAGACACTCAAGCAATTACAAGAGCAATATGTTTTTGCACAAGCCGCCAGAGACGAAGCTCGGAACAGCTATCTTGGTGGTGTGACGACTTTCTTAAACTATATTACTGCATTAAAAAATGTTCAATCTCTTGAGCGCACCATCGCACGTCAGCAGACGACTGTTGTTCAAGCACGTATAGCCCTTTATCGTGCCCTTGGCGGCGCCACATTCCCAAACATCATGAACCATGTGCCAGATCCGATGGTTCTTATTGGCGTGGATGAGTGATTGTTTAATATTTTAAAAGGCACGTGGGGGGAAACTTTTTTTGGGAAA
>CAYJHT010000114.1:0-6824 GCA_964369615.1 uncultured Desulfovibrionaceae bacterium | reverse complement strand
CTATTGGCATTTTCATCAAATATTATCGTAAAGGTTACAGGTTCAGGCGCTGCTTGTGTTTCGGGTGCTTCTGTGTCTTCTTGTGGTGTGGCGTTGTTTTGTGTGTTTGGTTCAGCTTGTGTTTCAGCAGTATTTTCTGATTCTGGTGGTGTGGCGGGAGTTGTATTTTGCATAGCTTTTTTGACACGTATTTGCATATCTGGTTGTACGAGGTTTTTGCGTAGCATCCAGTCGAGGAATTTCATGGCGCTTTCATTTTGTGGTGCGAGCGCGAGAGATTGGAGGAGATGGTCGACGCAATTGCCGAAGGCTTTTGTTTCGAGGTAGACGCGTGCAAGGTTTATGTGGAGATTTTCGTCACTTTGTGTGAGTTCGAGGGCGCGTTTATAGTATTCAATGGATTGGGTATACATTTTATTTTTTCGCATGCTGATACCAAATTCATTGAAGAGGTGTTTATGTTCGACGCCGAAGGCTGCGTCGAGTTGTAGGAGTCTTTGAAAGATATTTTGTGCTCTATCGCTTTCGCCGCGTTGTAGGTATGTGAGTCCGATGCCGAAGTTTGCGCGCACGCTTTCTTCATCGAGTGCGAGTGCGGCGTCAAATTGATGTTCTGCGGCGAATGTGGCGCCTTTTTCGCGATATGCGTCGCCTTCTTCGACGGCTTTTTTGAGTTCTTGCATCTTTGGGAAGACAGAATTCATATAAAATTCTGGTTCTGGAGCAAACTTTTCGATAATTTCCTCCATAGTCACGGCGCGTTTTGGACCTGAAGGAATGAGGTTACTGTTGAGTGGTTGGCTTTCGAGTGTGCCGTCTTCCTTTGTTTCAATGAACCAAAAGTTTTTTTGTACAGTACGGCGTGTTGTCGTTCCTGTACCTATGCGTCGAATTTCTTGTGTAGAGAAAACACCTTTAACGCGCTGAACTTGACTTTTTTGACTCATGATGGTGTCCTTGAAGTTTTTGTCTGTTCTGTGACACAATGTCCTGTGTAAATTTTATTGCATATCTTGTAGTATGGCACGTACTGCAAGTGCTGGATCTTTGGCTTGCGTTATGGGGCGCCCAACGACAAGGAAGTCTGCGCCGGCTTTTGTGGCCATGTGGGGCGTCACAACTCTTTTTTGGTCTTCGACTGAGGTATCTTGCAGGCGAATACCGGGTGTGAGGCAGAGAAATTGTGAGCCGCATAAGTTTTTAATGGCACTTACTTCGTGACCGGAAGAGACAATACCATCAAGTCCCCATGTGTGGGCTTTTTGTGCTAAGTCTGTCACGAGTGAGGCGACGGGTTCGTTACTTAAGGGTAAGTCTCCTTGTGCCATGCTCGTAAGGACTGTCACGCCCATGATGAGTGGTGTATTTTGTGCGGTTGCGACACCATCTTGTGCGTATTGTCTGCCTTCGTAGGCGGCTTTAAGGGCAGCCTTTGCCATTTGTTCTCCCCCTTGCACATGAATGGTCATCATGTCAACCCCCATACGTGTGGCTGAAAGGACGCCTCCGTAGACGGTATTGGGGATATCGTACATTTTGAGGTCAAGAAAGATTTTGAAGCCATGTTCTTTGAGGAATTGGACAACAGCTGGGCCTGCTTGTACAAAAAGTTCTAATCCAACTTTAAACCATGAGACTCGGTGTCGGAGGCTGTGTGCAAGTTCGCGTACAACTTCCATATCTTGTGTATCAAGTGCAACGACTAATTCAGCATGATGCATATAGTGTATTCTCCGTTTCTGCGTCCTAGGTATTTTTTTTATAAATTCCCTAATATGCTCTGGATAAGGTGTGGCCTTTGGCGTGGGTAGAGAGTTGAGGCTATATAGGCAGAGCGCAGTTGATCGTATGCGACGTTTTTATCATCATTTACTATGATGTAATCAAACCAATGGGCTTGATATATTTCGCTGACGGCATTATGTAGTCGAGTTGTCATTTGTTCTTCAGCATCTGTTGCTCTGTGTCGCAATCGGCGTTCGAGTTCATTCATGGAGGGCGGCATGATGAAGATAAAGACAGCAGAAGGCAGGCTCATGCGTAGTTGGGCGGCGCCTTGTACATCGACATCAAAGATGACATTTTTTCCACTTTCAAGGGTGTTGATTGTGGAGCCAAGCGGTGTGCCGTAATAATTGCCATGTACGTGAGCCCATTCGGCAAAAAAGCCTTCACTACACTTTTCCCTAAAATCGTGTGCTTCGATGAAGTGATAGTCACGACCATTGATTTCATTATTGCGTGGTGCGCGAGTCGTATAGGAAATGGAAAAAGTAAAGTTTTGAAATTCTTCTAAAAGTCTTTTGACAAGTGTTGTCTTTCCTGCCCCAGAGGGGGCACAAATGACTAATACATTACCCTTAGACACCAACACCATAAAAGAACTCCTTATTTATTCCACCGACAATATGTTGAAGAGCGGCATGTTCTACACATTGTTTCAAACAAAGCACAAATGCGACGTAAGAGGCATCCCTTTGTCTTATTTTTTTGAAAAGATATGATTTCTTCGAGAGATTTGCGAAGGTATTTTCTCTATCTTTCATATATTAAACGTCCAAATTTATGCTATTTAGCTGATTTTTTTTAAGATGGGTGTGAGGAATTTTTTCAAGAAAAGCTTCCCTCTCTGTCTTTCAAAAAAACTCTTAAAAAATATCTCTTTAAGTAATCTGCGCAGCACCGTTTTGTTTTAGTTGCGCTGCGTTTCCGATACAAATTCTGTCTCCTGCAAGAATCGTTGGCTGATGGTTTCCGGCTGAATTGCCGACAAAATCACATGATTTGAATCAGTGACCAAGATTGAGCGCGTTTTGCGCCCTTGTGTCGCATCAACCAAGCGACTTTGCGCCTTAGCATCCTCACGTAAGCGCTTCATGGGCGAGGAAGAAGGGCTTAAAATTGAAATAATGCGCGATGCGACGACATAATTGTTAAAGCCTATATTCACTAAATGTTGTGACTGCATGACTTATTATCTCGCATTACTCAAGGTTTTGTACCTGTTCACGGCATTTTTCCAGTTCGTTTTTGAAATCTACTACGAGGCGAGAGAGATGAACATCTGGAATTTTGTTGCCGCATGTATTTATTTCACGAAAACATTCTTGTAAAGTAAAATCCAACCTTCGCCCCACGTCCTTCCCCATTTGTAACAGTTCATTGAGTCGCTGTAAATGACAATGTAGGCGTGTTAATTCTTCGCTCACATCAAGCTTGTCCGTCAATATGACGATTTCTTGCAGGAAGCGCCCTTCCTCTAAATCAAGGCTTTGCTGGTTGAGCGTTTCGGCAATACGCTCTCGCAGATTATTCATCCGCTCCTCTTTAATGTCCGGCACCCGCACGCGGATACTGTCCACCCACTCTTCCATGCGCAAGATGCGTGAGCGTATATCAAGCGCTAAACCTTGCCCCTCCGTTGCGCGTGATTCGTTCCAGTCTTCAAGTGCGAGCATAAGGCCTTCTTCCAAGCGCGCTATAAAGCCTTCATCCATGAGCTGCGTATCTTCACCCCACAGCGAAGAAATATGGAGCAATGCATTGTAGTCTGGCGTAAAAACTTCCTTGCGCTCTTTTGCCAAGTAGTGAAGAGCGTCAAGCATGGTCGTTGCTTGCCTTTTATCAAAAGCCGTCCCTTGCGGTGCGCTTTCGCTGTATTGCAAAAGGACATGCACATCGACTCTGCCGCGCACTGCATACCTACGCACAAGCTTTTCAAGTCGTGTTTGCAGACTGCGCAAAGATACAGGCACATGCCACCGCATATCAAGATGGCGACCATTCACACTCCGTATTTCCCATTGTTGTGTTATATCAGAGTCTTCAAGCAAAGAACGACCAAAGCCTGTCATACTTTTCAACATGCGTCCCCCTCTGTTCGCGTATAGAATGCCGTATTCTAGAGGAACATAGGGTTAATTGCAAAAGTTTTTTTTAGGGAAATGACACGCATTTCCTAATCAGTCTACTGCCCTCACGCAAAACCACCGCCTGCACCACACATTGACGCCTTAGGACATCCCGCAGATCTATTTTGTGCCATTGGCCGGACAGGCCCCACTTTATATGGAAAAGCACCTGTTTTTAATGGGCTTGGTGCGGAAATTTTCCTTATAACATGTGCAGCACCACACTCCGGACAGGCTGGAATTTCGTCAGGGGAGGCAAGTTCCTCAAAACTTTTGTGACACGTCTCGCACAAAAAATCATACATCGGCATAGTAATCTCCATAAAAAAACTTGAATTGTTCTCTACATTATATGTATGATACGGCGCATGGCAAGTAGTATTTTTTCATTTTCAAAACTGAGTGTACATTCAATTTGAATGTAAGAATGTATTTTTGCTTTCTGAAAGACTTGTGGGGGGAAACTTTTTTTGAGAAAAAAAAGCTTCCCCCCACACCCCCCTTCAAAAAAACCAATTGTTTAGCATGTAAAAACAACTGCCGAATGATTTTTTTTACGAATTTACTTCTTATGCTTGAATGTGTATTTTTAAAAATCAACTTACATGCAAGGTAACTTTTTAAGAAATTCATAAAAATATACCTTTTAAATTCCCCATCAAAAAGCGCCAACTGCCTAATTATACAGATGGTTTTTTTGAAAGGGGCTTTGGGGACTTGTGCCCTTTAGGGTGGAACTTTTCCTCCAAGTGCTTTTAAAAAATCTTTTAGATAAGGTATGATACCTATGTTGATTACACACCCACAAAAACGCTTTTGCTCTGCGCTCATAAGCGCACTTTTGCTCTGCCTCCTGTCCGGCTGCCTCGTACCCGATAAATATACTGCCACACTTAACTTGAGTAATAAACTGTATACATTCGAATTTATAGGCGAAATGCATATGATGCTCTTGTACAGCGATACCATGTATGAACAAAGCCTTGACCCAAAACTCATACCTCAACAAATTATGGACGAATTTACACGCGTCATCAAAGAAAGAAAACACACTCGCATGGACATCGAACGCGCAAGCCCACACTCATTTCGTACCGCCTTTGCCTACGCATCACCCTACATCTACCCCGAAGCTACAGGACTATTTAATTTCAAAGTAGAAGGCACAAGACTCACCGTCACATCGCGCTATATGTCACCAGAAGACAAGGCTCTTGTGGAAAAAAATAATATCCCCTCAAAAGGTACCCTCGCTATCAAAGTCTACGGCACAATCATAGAAAGTAACGCACACGAACCCGCAACACCCATCAGACAATACAGCGTGTGGCATATGAAAAACCTTGACGAGCCGATTAAAATGGTTATTGAATTTGATGACGAACTGATAAAGAACACTCCCAAATAGTGCTTTATAAAAGTTAAAAATATTTTTATGTAAACATATTTTTTAATTTGATTTTCGTCTTCATACGGCATTAAAGAATGCTTATCCAAATAAAAGGAGAAATATATTCATGCGCAACAAGACCCGCCTTCTTACACCAGGCCCCACCCCCATCCCTGACAGGATACGTCTTGTCATGGCGCAAGAAATGCTACATCACAGAAAACACGAATTTAAAAGCATCATGCAACGCTTACAACCAAAGTTGCAAAGCCTTTTTGGCACAAAAGAACCCGTCCTCCCATTAAGCACCTCAGGCACTGGCGCCATGACAGCCGCCATACACGGACTATTTAAAACACATGAAAAACTCCTCGTCATCAATGCCGGAAAATTCGGTGAACGCTGGGGACACATCGCACAATGCCACGGCTGCGAAACACACATACTCAACATTGAATGGGGACAAGCCGCCTCACCAGAAACAATACGCACTATCCTCGACGCCGACCCCACCATCAGCGGCGTCCTTATCCAACTCTCAGAAACCTCCACAGGCGTCCTGCACCCCATAAAAGATATCGCCGCCATAACACGCGATAAAGAAAATGTCCTGCTCATCGTAGACGGCATCTCCTCCGTAGGTATATCACCAAGCCCCATGGATGCATGGGGAATAGATTGCCTTCTGACCGGCTCCCAAAAAGGACTCATGGTGCCGCCAGGATTAAGCCTCATCGCACTGTCCGCACGCGCATGGAAAAAAGCCGAAACTATCCCGCAAACATGTTTTTATTTTAACCTGCTCAAAGAAAAAGCGTCTATCCAAAAACACCAGACACTTTTTACATCGCCCATAAGCCTGCTCATCGGACTAGACGAAAGCTTAACCATGATGCTCGAAACAGGACTAGAACAACTCTATCGTAAACAATGGGCACTCACCTCCATGACACGACACGGAGCCAAAGCCATAGGACTAGAACCCCTCGTACAAGAAAACTTCGCATGGGGCGTCACAAGCATCCGACTACCAGAAGGCATAGACGGAACAAAAATTTTAAAGATTATGGCGGAAGAATACGGCGTCATCATGGCCGGCGGTCAAGATCACCTCAAAGGACGCATCATACGCCTAGGACACATGGGCTGGATAGACTGGGCAGACGTCGCCGCAGGACTGCATGCACTCACAAAAGCCCTGCAAGACGTAGGTGGCTATACCGCAAGTCGCAACTACCTAGAACAAGCCCTCATAGCCTATGATACGGCTCTGCAAGAAAATACGACGAAAAAAGGCGCATAATATGAATAATAACACACAACACCAAATGCCAGAAGTGACATTCTCAACCTTTATCCTCTCCCTAGCATCATCCGCACTCGTCCAACTTGGTGAAGTCCCTAACCCCGATACAGGCACCATCGAAGAAAATCTCCTCCTCGCACGTCATACCATCGATATCCTAGATATGCTGCAATGCAAAACAAAAGGCTGCCTCGACGCAGAAGAACAACAACTCTTA
>CAYJHT010000113.1:0-6837 GCA_964369615.1 uncultured Desulfovibrionaceae bacterium | reverse complement strand
CTGAGGTTGCGACTGAGCCTGCGACTGAGAACATAGCAGAAAATATTTCCCAATCCGCACACGAAGTATCTCACTCAGCAGACGCACCCCGCCCGCCCGACATGCTCGTCTTAGATGATAAGAGCACCCCAAACATTGCAGACAATGCCGACGCACACTATGAGCCAAAAACTGACACAGAGATGGTGCCCGACATTGTATCCACTGCGCCTGCTACTACTGCTGTTGCTGATGGCGACGATGATGATTTCTTTGCCCCCCCCCCCCCCCCCCCCCCCCCAAAAAAATTTGCCCCCCCACCCCCCCTCCCACAAGACGAGCGTTGGGGGGCGGCTGCGGGCCGTTATGCCCCCCCCTCACCGCCTACCAGCACCACACCTGACCACAGTCATGATGCACCTGATAGTACAGAGCACGTTGCTGCTGTCGCAGAGCGTGATAATGGGGACGCCGATATAGAAAGCGTCGCCGCCGCACATGTCATTGATGATGACGCCGTTGCAACTGTCGCTGATAACAAAGCCGATAGCATCGATATAAATACCCCCACAGAATCTATAAAGAGCACCCCCGCCCCACAATCCTCATGGGTGCCCCTCCCTTCTCTCGACCTGCTCCAATTCGGCGATGCAAGCGTCTACGATGACGGCGGCGAGCGCGAGGCGCGAGGCAAAGCGCTCATGTCCTGCCTCGCCGACTTCAATATCCAAGGCGAGCTTGTGCGCATAACGCCGGGGCCTGTCGTCACTATGTACGAGGTGCGCCCTGCCGCAGGCATACGTGTAGCGCGCTTTAGCAGTCTGAGCGACGATATCGCCTTGGCGCTCAAGGCCATAGCGGTGCGTATCCAAGCGCCTATTCCGGGGTCTGATACAGTGGGTATTGAAATTCCCAATCGTCAACGAGATATGGTGAATTTTCGCGAAATTTTGGAGTCGTCCGCCTTTCAAAATGCCGCAGGCCCTTTGAGTATGGCTCTAGGGAAGGACATTTCTGGCAGACCATATATAGCGGACTTATCGCGTATGCCTCACCTTCTTGTCGCCGGTGCTACAGGCGCCGGTAAGAGCGTAGGCTTGAACTCTATACTTCTCAGCCTCCTTTATACGACCTATCCGGAGCGCATGCAATTACTCCTCATTGACCCGAAGCGCATTGAGCTGGCTGTATACGCCGATTTGCCCCACCTTGTACACCCCGTTGTGACAGAGATGCAATTTGCCAAGAACGCTTTAGAATGGGCTGTGCACGAAATGGATCAGCGCTACGCCGCTATGGCGCGCCTGAGTGTGCGTAATATTGCCGGATATAATGATAAGATAAATGCCTATGGCGACAATCTCCCCCCTGATTTGGCAGACTTGCAACCTATGACATATCTTGTCATCGTCATTGACGAACTGGCAGACTTAATGCTTACAGCGGCGCGTGAAGTAGAGACAAGCATCGTGCGTCTTGCACAGCTTGCGCGTGCAGCGGGCATACATATGATTCTTGCCACCCAGCGCCCCAGTGTCAACGTCGTCACGGGCATCATTAAAGCAAACTTTCCTTGTCGCATTTCTTTTCAAGTGACAAGTGCCCATGACTCGCGCACCATCCTTGACCTTGTGGGTGCCGAGCGTCTTCTTGGCAAGGGCGACATGCTTTTTAAGCCGAGCGGTGATCGTCCTTTGCGCTTGCATGGTCCCTTTGTGCCTGACGAGGAAGTGCAAGCGGTGGTAGAGCATTGGAAGAAATACTTGCCCCCGGCTTACAAAGTGGACTTTGCTCAATGGGGCGCTGACGAGGCGCTTGCCAATGTCGGCGCTGGCAGTGCCACAAGCTCCAGTAATGACGATGCTCTCTATGGCGATGTTCGCGCATTTGTAGAAGAAAATGGCAAGGCCTCTACATCGCTTATTCAGCGTCGCTTCAAAATAGGCTTTGTGCGTGCGGCGCGACTTATGGACCAATTGGAGATGGATGGCATTATTGGTCCCGTTGATGGCAGTAAACCGCGTGTTGTTATTGGAAGATAGTTATAAAAAAATTTTTGAGAGGCACTTGGGGGGAAACTTTTTTTGGGAAAAAAAAGTTTCCCCCCAAACCTCCCTTCAAAAAAAACATCTGTTTAACGAGTCGTTGGCGCTTTTTGATGGGAATTGAAAAGGTGTTTTTTTAAGATTTTCTTAAAAAAGCCATCTTGAATCTAACTATTTGTCATGTTTCAAAAAAAGCTATATAAGTGAGGTTTCTCATGTTCAAAGTATTGTGTTCTCTGGCTCTTATGCTGTCTACCCTTGTGAGTGTGACCCATGCGGCACGCCTTGAAGATGAAATTCAAGAACGCTACAAACATGTAGAAAATATTAAAACGACCTTTGATCAAGTTCTTACGCACAGAGAAAGTGGCAGTGTGGAAAAGCGCACAGGCACGCTTATTTTTGAGCGTCCCTTTCATGTGCGCTGGGAGTCAGATAGTCCAAATGCCGAACTTCTTGTCATCAGTGAAAATGAAATCTGGAACTACTTGCCCGATGAAGAGGTGGCTTATCGTTATGGTGCTGAGGTGGCCTATGACTCGCAAATTCTTGTGCAGGTCATTACGGGGCTTGCAAAACTTGACAAGGACTTTGAGGTCAAAGCGATTGGCATGGAGGAGGGCAGCATTGCCTTGCAACTTTTTCCGCACGAGCCACGCCCTGACCTTGTAGAGGCGCTCTTATGGGTGGACAATGCATCAAAACTGATTAAAAAAGTGCGTATTTTAGACTTTTATGGCAATAGCAACGAATTAACTTTCACAAAACTTGATATCAATGTCGAATTAGAAGACGGCCTTTTCACATTCACACCGCCGGAAGGCGTAGAAGTGGAAGACGCTCTTAAGCAAGAAATGCTTGATAGGGAATTGTAAGACAAGTCATCTCATTATATAAAATATTCTCAATAAGATTCGATAGGGGCTGTTTTGAAATAAACATATTTTGCTTTTTGAAAGGCTTGTGGGGGGAAACTTTTTTTCCCAAAAAAAGTTTCCCCCCACAAGATTCTTAAAAAACAAATAAGAGTAACATAAATTATAAACTCTCTTTTATTCGCTTCCGGCGGCCTCGACCTGTGCACTCCAGTCAACAGATAAATCCTCGAAAGAAGTAAAACGCGAAATATAGAGCAGTTCCGCCACGCCAACGGGGCCGTTACGCTGCTTTCCAATAATAATTTCCGCAATGCCTTGTGCAGGACGCTCGGCAGGCTTTGTAAACTTATAGACATCATCGCGATAGACGAACATAATCACGTCGGCATCCTGTTCGATAGCGCCGGATTCGCGAAGGTCGGAGAGCATGGGACGTTTGTCAGCCCTTTCCTCTGCCTTTCTGTTGAGCTGAGACAAGGCAACAACGGGCACGTTCATTTCCTTTGCCAGAGATTTTAAAGAGCGCGATATTTCAGATATTTCTAGTTCGCGTGAATCTATGCGCCTGTTCACGCGCATAAGCTGCAAATAGTCCACAATGACAAGACCCACATCGTGCTGTGCCTTGAGGCGTCGCGTGCGCGAGCGTAGCTCCATGGTGCTTAAGGCCGGCGTATCATCTATATAGATGGGAGCATTTTTAATGGTGTCGGCTGCTACGCAAAGTTGCGCCCAATCTTCATCACTTAAATAAGACGGACGGCGCAAGAGGGAGACGTCTACCTTTGCATACACTGCAAGCATACGTTGCATAAGCTGCTCCTTGGACATTTCCAAGGAATAGACTGCGACAGGAATATTTTGTTGTATGGCAGCATTGAGAGCCATGCACATGGCAAAGGCTGTTTTGCCCATAGATGGACGCGCCGCGACAATGATAAGGTCGGAAGGCTGTAAACCTGCGGTCATATTATCAAGACGTTGAAAGCCCGTCGTGACGCCTGTGATGGTTTCTTTTGACTTTGATAGCCTGCTTAAGTTCTCAAAAACCCTATCGACAAGTTCTGCCGTACCCGCAAAGTCCTTGCCTACTGTACGTTGAGAAATAGAAAAAACAGATTGCTCTGAGATATCCAAAAGAGTGTTAATTTCTTGTGTACTATCGTAGCACTTGCCTATGATGCCTGCGCATGTTCCTATAAGATTGCGCAAAAGACTTTTGTCACGCACAACACTCGCATAGTATTCGGCATTGGCACCCATGACAGTGGCCTGCGCAATCTCTGACAAATATATGACCCCACCCACCTCTTCAAGCTTTTGTTGGTCCTTGAGATGTTGCGCACAAATCCCTAAATCTACAGGTAAGGATTTTCGAAAGCAATTGAGGACAGCATCGTAGATAATCTGGTGTGCAGGTACATAAAAATCTTCTGCTTCGAGCATATCTACAATGATATTCAGTATTTTTGCGTTAAGGAAGACGCCTGCCAAAACGGCTTGCTCTGCTTCTATACTGTGTGGCGGGACATGAGTCAGCAAGGCGTCTTGCGCTTTTGATTCGACTGTGGCCGCAGGGCGTTTTTTGGCTGCGCCATCAGGGCTTTGGGTGTAACTTTTTTGAGGGCCGTCTTGCATGAAATTCCTTATTCTTGTCAAACATTGCTTCAGGCGCCTTTGACGAGAGCGCCTCTCGGAGAAGGGCTTCGTATTGCAAAAGCCCTTCACCGCTGCAATGCATTATAAACATGTCTTCATAATATCAAAGGCTTGTTTCACTAATGGTATATGCGCTTGACTGCCCATATGACCGATACGAAAGACCTTTTCTGCCATAGGGCCAAAGGAAGCTCCCACTATGACACCGCGTTGGCGCAAGGCGTCTTGCCATGATGCGGCTGTGAAATTTTTTGGCGCAAAGGCCGCTGTTACCGTAGGCGATGCGACAGCCCCCGGTGCCGCCCACAAAGCGCAGCCCATGTCCACCAAGCCTTGACGACAAAAGCTGGCAACCTCTTTATGACGCGCAAAAACTGCCTCCAAACCCTCGTCGAATAAAGCACTTACAGCACTGTGCAATGCCGCCACACCCGACCAGTACGGTGTGTACGGCGCAAGGCCTGTACGACGAATATCCTTCCAAGGCAAAAGAGCGTCATATCCTGCATAGGCCACCTGTGCGGCACGCTCCCACGCAGCAGGGCTGACACCAATAAAGCTGAGATTCGGCGGCGCAGAGAGACACTTTTGCGAACCGCCAAGCAAGATATCAATGCCCCACGCATCCATACGCACAGGCGCACCGCCAATGCTTGACACGGCGTCCACGTAGAACAAGGGGACATTGTACTTTTGTTTCAAAGCGCCAATGCCGTCTAAAGGATTGAGGGTGCCGGAAGGCGTTTCACAATGCACGGCTGTAATCATATGGGGCTTAAATTCGGCAATAACACGCTCAATTTCTGTCAAATCCCCTACAGTGCTATTGAAGGGTGCTGTGATTTTACGCACTTCGCAGCCAAGACCCGCCGCCATATCACCGATGCCGTCGCCAAATACACCGTTTGCAATGGACAAAACCCTGTCGCCGCAGGCAAGGCAACTTTTAAGACCAGCCCACAAAGCCAACATACCTTCACCCGTCATGATAACGACATCGTGTTCTGTTTCCATACATGTGGCAAGCAATGTCGATGTCGCGTGGTAAAGAGGGATGAAATCTTCCTCGCGTTGGCCGCCGCTCATATCACGCGCAAGCACTTCACGCACAAAGGCAGGCACACGCACAGGCCCCGGAATCAATGCAACAGGAGTATAAATCATCAATTATTCCTTTATCGTTTATAAATCAACATGTTCAACAGCGTGGCTTTCTAGCTCTTGCCCCCAAAAAAGGCCGCCGACGCGCGCAAAACGCTCTACATGATCTGTAGTCATAAAATGGCATGTCCCTTGCCCTTGAGTGCACGTAGACTGCAATTGACTGACAGCCAATGCCTCCTTTACAGCCAGCGCAGTTGTAGCGGCAGAATCTACAATGGTAACATGCTCCCCTACGACGGCTGCAAGAGCACGGCGCAGTGGGGGAAAGTGTGTACAGCCAAGCAGGAGGGTGTCAGGCGTATTGTCACAAGGCATATTTGGTGTGGGGGGCTGAAAAATATCAGAAAGATAGCGCGCAACAATGCCCTCCACCAGCGCACCATCCACCCATCCTTCCTCAGCTAAGGGGACAAAGAGGGTGCATGCTTTTGCCGTCACACGGACAGGACTTTGTCCGCATAAGGTGCTGATTGCCTGTTGATACGCGCCGCCTGCAATGGTGCTTTCTGTGGCGATGACGGCAATATGCTTGTTGCGTGTGGCTGCAAAGGCCGCTACCGCTCCCGGTTCAATCACGCCCAAAACAGGCAGAGGCGCAAAAGCCTCACGCAAAGCAGGCAGCGCCGCCGCTGTGGCTGTATTGCACGCCACAACCAGCATCTTTATGCCGCGTTCTACCAACTTCCCCGCCGCTTGCAAGGCATAGTGGGCGACAGTTTGCCGACTTTTCGTTCCATAAGGCAATCGTGCGGTGTCTCCTAAGTACAAAACACGCTCTGAAGGAAGGCACTTGTGAACCGCCTTTAATACGGTCAGCCCCCCAACACCTGAATCAAAGACACCGATAGGCAAGTCATTTCTCTGCTGCATAATCCATGAATCCTTAAATAATATCCGACAAGCATCGTGAACAATAACCCCTTGCTCCCACAAGCCCGCAAGAGCGCTTTATCACGTCGGCTGTACGCTGTCAAAACATTGCTTAGTGTCATGTAAAATCTAAAAGATTTTTTTATTTTTTATTTTTTTTTTTTTTTTTTTTTTTTTTTTTGTTTTTTTCTTGGGGGGAAACTTTTTTTGGGAAAAAAAAGTTTCCCCCCAAACCCCCCTTC
>CAYJHT010000112.1:0-6861 GCA_964369615.1 uncultured Desulfovibrionaceae bacterium | reverse complement strand
ATCGTGAATTTTCAAACTGTCTCAAGAGTATTTGGCAAGCACTACTGAGAATAGTCCCCACAATTAGAATACCGTGCTTTGCATATAGGTTCAATATACATTTCAGAGGAATCGTTTGGTTACTGTGCGGCAAAACACATGGCAGCAAAAGCTTATTCCTCATCGTGTTCAAGCGTGATAGTCCCTATGCAAAAGCACTGCAATAGGGATTATTGAGTTTTTCATCACCCACTTGGGATGATGGCCCATGCCCAGGATAGACAGCGGTTTGCTCTGGCAAAGCAAAAAGTTCACGTTTAATGGATTGAACGAGTGTGCTATGATCGCCTCCCGGCAAATCAGATCGCCCAACGGCTCGATAAAACAAAACATCGCCTGTAAAAACCGCGTGAAAATCAGGAAAATACAAAGATATACTGCCCGGAGTATGGCCGGGCGTATGCAAGGCCGTAAAGGTCATGCCTCCCATCGTATGTGTGCCGGGCGTCAAAAACGAGGAGGTAAAACTCTTTACATGTGGAAAGCCCCACACGCCGCCCTTGCCTGCTTCTGTTTCCAATAAAAAGGCGTCACCTTCGGGTGTATATATAGGAGCATTGCAGCTTTGTGCTAAGTCGGCGATACCATACATATGATCAAAGTGCAAATGTGTGATACAGATAGCGGCTAAATTTAGTCCTTTTTGGCGCAAAAAATCTATCACAGGAGAAGGGTCGCCTCCCGGATCAAGAACTATGGCACTGTCTCCCTCATACACGACATAGCAATTCGTTTCCAAGGGGCCTAGGGGAAATATCTCAATGGGCATGCTACCTCCACGTATCGCAGTCTTATTGAAACTAAAAAATTTTTCAAGACACTTGGAGGAAAACTTTTTCCCCCAACAAGTCCTTCAAAAAAAACACTACTCATGCCTTGTAAAATCTAAGAACGCTTTACAAAACACCTTTTCAAATCTTCCATTAAAAAGCGCCAACTACCTAGTTAAACAGGTGGTTTTTTTGAAGGGGGGTGTGGGGGGGAAACATTTTTTTCCCAAAAAAAGTTTCCCCCCACAAGTTTTTCAGAAAAACAAAAAATAAACAAACAAACAAATAAATAAATAAATAAAACGCGTTTATTTCTTTAGCCAGGGCATCATGTCGCGCAATTTTGCGCCGACTTCTTCCACGCCGTGCTCTGCCTCAAGGCGACGCGTGGATTTAAACATGGGATAGCCTGCGCGTGCTTCTAAGATGAAATCACGAGCAAAGCGGCCAGTTTGAATATCGGTTAAGACGCGCTTCATTTCTTTCTTTGTTTCTTCTGTGATGATGCGAGGGCCTGTGACATAGTCGCCATATTCGGCTGTATCGCTTATGGAATAGCGCATACGGGCAAGGCCGCCTTCATACATGAGGTCAACAATCAATTTTACTTCATGTAGGCATTCAAAGTATGCCATTTCGGGTTGGTATCCGGCTTCTACAAGGGTTTCAAAACCGGCTTTAATGAGGGCAGAGAGGCCACCGCACAGGACGGCTTGTTCACCGAAAAGATCTGTTTCTGTTTCTTCGCGGAAGGTGGTTTCAATGACACCTGAGCGTGCACCGCCAACGCCCATGGCATAGGCCAGTGCTTTTTCCAAGGATTGACCTGTCGCGTCTTGATGGATAGCGACGAGGCAGGGCACACCGCCGCCTTCTGTGTAGGTGCGGCGCACTAAGTGACCTGGGCCTTTTGGCGCAATCAAGAAGACGTCTACATCCTTTGGCGGTTCAATTTGACCAAAATGTACATTAAAACCGTGAGCAAAGAGCAAGGATTTACCGGCGGTCAAGTGGGGTTTAATGTCTTGCTCGTAGACGGCGGCTTGTACTTGGTCGGGGAGCAAGATCATGATCATGTCAGCTTGTTTTGCAGCTTCTGCGGCTGTCATGGGTTCAAAACCGTGTTCCTTGGCAAGGTCAAAATTGGCACCGCCGGGACGCTGTCCTACAATGACGCGCACGCCGGAGTCACGCAAGTTTTGAGCGTGGGCGTGGCCTTGACTGCCGTAGCCGATAATAGCGACGGTCTTATCTTTCAAAAGGGATATATTTGCGTCCTTTTCATAATACACTTTCATGGTCTTCCTCAAAATACTGTTCGTCTAAAATGTTTATTAGTATGCCTGTGCCTGTCTTTATGCAAGCGCTGGCATCTATAGAAAGGAGCTTTCACAGCTCCAACAGCCACTATTCGCCTTGCTTTGAGCGGCGCATGGAGACTGTTCCTGTACGGGCAATTTCCTTGATACCAAAGCGTTGAAACAAGTTAATGATAGCAGTGAGCTTTTCGTGGTTTCCTGTGGCTTCAATGGTCATTTCGCTCACGCCTACGTCCATGACTCGGCAGCGGAAAATCTCCACAGTGCGCAAGATTTCGCCGCGATTGGCACCTTCTGCATGCACTTTAATGAGCATCATTTCTCGCTCAACCGCATGACATTCGGAAAAATCCACGACTTTAATGACAGTTACAAGCTTTCGAAGTTGCTTGATAATCTGTTCGATAATTTGTTCATCGCCTGTTGTGGTGATGGTCATATGGGAAACGCCTTGTTCAAGCGTGGGCGCAACGTTCAGCGACGCAATATTGAAACCGCGTCCGCTAAAAAGCCCTGCCACACGGGACAGCACTCCCGGCTCGTCTTCAACCAAGACGGACAGAACATGCTTCCCTGATGAAATATGTTGCATAACTAGCCCTTATTAAAATACTCTATCCTTAAGAAACGCTGATTTCTCGCACTATATCTTGCCTTCTTTGCAAGGCATTTATACAAGCATCATCTCATCAAGAGAGGCACCTGCTGGTACAATGGGAGAAACATTTTCCTCGCGTTCTACGCGCACATCAATGATTGCTGTTGCAGGGGAGGCCAATGCCTTTGCCAGTGTCGTTTCAAGCTCGCTGGCCTTTTCGATACGATAGCCTTCAGCGCCATAGGCTTGTGCCAAAAGCACAAAGTCGGGCTGACCTTCCATACCTGTAAAGCTGTAATTTTTCTTATAGAAAAGTTCTTGCCACTGACGTACCATGCCCAAATGACCATTATTTAATATAAGAATTTTCACGGGCAGCTTATTTTCCACGGCGGTGGCAAGCTCTTGAATATTCATTTGAATGGAACCATCGCCGGCGACATTGACCACGAGCGTGTCAGGGAAGGCCATTTGTGCGCCTATGGCGGCGGGGAAGCCATAGCCCATTGTGCCAAGTCCGCCGGAGGTCAAAAGTGTCCGCGCTCTATCAAAAGTATAGAATTGCGCCGTCCACATTTGATTTTGCCCTACTTCTGTGGCAATAATTGCCTCGCCCTTTGTCAATTTATGGAGCATTTCCACAACTGCTTGCGGTTTAATGTTCTCACTTGCATTGACATAGGCAAGGGGGCAGTCCTTATTCCACGTATTTAATTGGTCAATCCACGGGGAGTGCACGTCTTTCCATGCTTTTTCTTCCAGACGCGTTGTCGCAATTTCGAGCATGCCTTCTAGGGCATGGCGACAATCGCCCACCACGGGCACATCCACATGTACATTTTTGCGTATAGATGTGGGATCAATATCAATATGGACGATACGCGCATTTGAGGCAAAGGAAGAGATACGTCCTGTAACGCGGTCATCAAAACGTGCGCCTACGGCTACGAGGACATCACAGTTATTGATTGCCATATTCGACGCATACTTTCCGTGCATGCCCACCATACCAAAATAGAGCGGGTCACTGCCGGGAAAGCCACCAAGACCCATAAGTGTCGAGGTGACGGGAATGTGTAAAGTTTCCACAAGTTTCTTGAGTGATGCTGCCGCATCGGAAGTGATGACGCCGCCGCCAATCAAGAGCAGTGGTTTTTGTGCTTGTACAAGGGTATCGACAGCTTTTCTCAATTGATTGAGGTTTGGCCTATATGTGGGATTATAGCTACGCATATGGATATCATCTGGCCATTCAAATTCTGTCAATGCCTGCATGACGTCCTTTGGAAGGTCTACCAGCACAGGTCCCGGACGACCTGAACGCGCAAGATAGAATGCTTGACGCAGCACATGTGTCAGCTTTTTAACATCCTTGACAAGGAAATTATGTTTTGTACAGGGTCTTGTAATACCTACAATATCAACCTCTTGGAAGGCATCGTTGCCGATCAAAGGTGTGTTAACTTGACCTGTGATTATGACAAGGGGGATAGAATCGCAGTACGCAGTGGCTATGCCCGTTACCGTATTTGTGGCGCCAGGACCTGAGGTCACAAGACAGACGCCTACTTTACCTGTGGCACGGGCATACCCATCTGCAGCGTGCACAGCGGCCTGCTCATGTCGCACCAATATATGGCGCAGTTCCGGATGGCGGGGTATTTCGTCATATATATCGATGACGGCTCCCCCCGGATAGCCAAAAAGAAGGTCAACGCCTTCGCGTTTCAAGGTTTCAAGCAGAATGTGTGCACCAGTCATTTTCATGAACTATTTCTCCATCTGTGTTTCAAGCATGTCCATGAGGCGTGTTTTGCCTTCAAGTTTTTGCTTTTTCAACTGTTTCAATGTTTGATCTTCAGTGGGCGTGCGAAAGTTTTTGCTCTCAAGCTTGCTTACTTGCTTTGAGTACAAAAGATGTTCGTCCCACAGTTCTCTGATCTCAGGGTTAGTTTGGGATAACTTTTCTAGCATGTCTTTTTCGTGTTGTTCCATCCGAACTCTCCTTGAGTTTAAGGTTAACCCTCGGCGCTTTGTATAATGTGCTTTTCATAGGGGCACATTATGACATGGCCAGTTTTTGTGCGTACTGCAAAAGGCTTGTGACCACGATTTGATTGACTAATTGTATAGCAATCATGACCACCAGCGGGGAAAAATCAATGCCGCTTGTGTACACAAAGGGCAAGGCCTTACGAATACGATAATACACCGGCTCTGTAAGGGAGCGCAATGTACGCACTATAACATTATATGGGTCCGGTCGTACCCATGTAAGGATGGCTGAGATAAGAACCACCCAAAAGTAGATATCAAGTAGGGCGCCAAGCACATAGCCTATAGCCATCAAAGTATTGGACATTAAAATCATAGCTTGTACCTTTCTGTTTCAGATCACTCTTTTTCGAAGAGCCTTTACAAAGCGCAATGCTCTTCGATATTCTCGCGCAGCCTTGCATAGCTTGTGACGGCATAGGGAGGCTTTGGGCATTCGTTGCCAAAAGCCACAAAGCTCACGCCTGCAGCTGCGGCGGTTTGTTGGTCAACGGGGCTATCGCCCACAAACAAGACGGTCTCCTTGGGCACCTTCCATGTATCCAGAATAACAAACACGCCTTCAGGATCCGGCTTAGGCTGGACAATTGCCGCTGTCATGACAGGATCAAAGAATCCTTCCAATTGGAACCTTTCAAAAAGAAAGGGCATGCCGCTTGCTCTATTGGTATGCACAGCCATCCGCACGTTCTTTTGACGCAGCCACACAACAAAGTCAAGGAATCCGTCCATAATTTCTACATGTGGCATAATATCGCGCTGATAATTCACAGCTTCTGTGCATACTTTTGGCACTTGCGGGTGCAAATGTTCCGGAATAATATGCTCCAAAGCCTGCTTCACGGTGGACATAAAGGCAAAATATGCTTGCTCTTGCGTCATGGGAGGCAGGTCAAAGGCGGCCAAAACCGCATTATAAAACATGGCATTAGCCACGTGTGAGTTGATAATGACGCCGTCACAATCGAAAATGACGCCGGAAAGCTTTGCAGGAAAATGTCCTTCAGGGACGTTCTCAAAGGGCGATATGTCCATTTTTTGCATTAGAAATTCTCCACCAGAATACAGTGTACGGTCTTTGTATGCCATGAATGTGACGACGGCGCAAGGGGCATATCGTGCACTTTGCCTGCGTGCAATATATCCCCTATTGTGCAAGAACACAGTGAAAAAGTGGCATTTTGACATAAAGAAGTGCCAGCCACTCCTGATACAGATACATTTTTGGCAGGCAAAGTTTTTAAAGAACAATGTTGGCGAATATGTTGTGCCATGGCGCTCTCATGCACAAGAATTGAACATTCTTGCGGCAAAAAGACGGCAACATTTTCAAGAACCTTCTTCCAATCCGGCAAGGGCACATCTACATCGTACAGCATAGCATTTATTTGGGCAAGATATTCAAGAGCACCGTCCTCCTCATCCTGCGCGGCACCAAGACTCTCTGTCAAATGCTGTCTTCCTTGTGCATAATCATTTGTCAGCGAACGCACCTCAAGGAAGCGTTCCTCCACGTACCATGCCATGAGGAGAAAGCGCTGTGCGGCGCGTAAAATATGTACGTCAAGACCTGTCCCTCTGCTCTGCGCATCATCAAACGTCGCCTTTGCAACAAAATCTTGTAACTCTTCCTGCTCTTTCATGTCGCGTGCCACAGCACTTGCAGGCTGCGCCGCCACGAGCGCTTCCACGGGCACACCGGAAAGGGCTATATCGCCCATATTCGCAATATCTCGCACACAGGCCGCCGCCTCTTGCGGGGAAAAGGGATAATTATCCGGTTGCCAAAGAGCTTCTTGCGCTCCCTCTTGCGGCAAGGGCAAACCAACCCACAGCGACAAAGCAGGAAGGCCACACAGCGATTGTACCACAGCTGACAACTCTAAGACATTGATTTCTTGATGTAAATATGGCATACGAAGCAGCGGCGCCGCAAGTTTCATGCATAATCTCCTTTGCGTTATAAAAAGAGTATAAACACAGATGCCAAAGGACGCAATGCTTGAAGCACAGCAAAAAGATTTTTTTGAAATACTTGTGTGGAAGCCATGGCATTCTAATTTTGTTTTTTCTGAAAGTT
>CAYJHT010000111.1:0-6864 GCA_964369615.1 uncultured Desulfovibrionaceae bacterium | reverse complement strand
GGGCAGGTCCCCCCTTCAAAAAAACCAATTGTTTAGCGAGACAATCGGCGCTCTCGAATAGAAGTTTCATATATTTGACTAAAAAAAATGTTCCTGCACTAAAACTTTCGGTAATGGTAAAACTCTATCGTAAATCTGTGAGGCGTTTTGACTTGCCAAATGTGCGCGGCAGTGCGCCGGGATTGACGATATTGACATCCACGCGTGCCATAAGGCTTTTATGGAGTCTTTTTGCGACGGCTGTGGCAAGATTGCTGTCATTGTCGCTGCTGATGCCTGCAAGTCTTTCAACGGCAAGTTGCATGTGATCAAGAGCGCCAATGCGCTTGAGTTCAACATGATATTCACCGCCAAGCTCAGGGAAATGTCCTATGACTTCCATGAGCTGCCCCGGGTAGATATTGACACCGCGGAAGATAATCATATCGTCACTGCGCCCCAGTATTTTGTCATGACGGGGGGCAGCGAAGCCACAAGAGCATTGACCGGGGATGAGGCGCGAGAGGTCGCGCGTTCTGTAACGGATGAGGGGGGATGCTTCTTTACAGAGGCTTGTAACAACCATTTCGCCTATTTCGCCTTCTGCAACTGGCTCTAATGTTTCCGGGTTTAATATTTCTATGAGAAAGAGGTCTGCCCAATAGTGCAGGCCTTCGTGGGCATCGCATTCAATAGAGGTGCCAGGTCCGTACATTTCTGTCATGCCGCCGATATCATAACTGCCTTCAAGGCCGAGCTTGCTCTCAATGGCAAGGCGCATTTTTTCACTGCGTGTTTCCGCGCCGCAAATAACTTTTCGCAGGGCAATTTTTTCGAGTAGGCCGTGTCGTTCGACTTCCTCGGCAAGCAAGAGAGCCATAGAGGCTGTGGCGCCAAAACAGGTGCTTTGCATGTCTTGGAGTAATTGTAAGTGCATGTCTACATTGCCGGGACCTACGGGAATGGTGAGAGCGCCTACGAGTTCTGAACCGAGTTGGAAGCCTGCGCCTGCTGTCCAGAGGCCATAGCCTACGGCTATTTGAAGGCGGTCAGATGGGAGTATGCCTGCAAGTTCAAAGCATCGTGCCATTTGTAGCGTGAAAGTTTCTATGTCCTTGCGGTTATAGGCGAGGATTTTTCTTTTGCCTGTGGTGCCTGAGGAGGCATGAACACGGACGACATCTTCTACAGGCACAGATAAAAGTGGAAGAGGGTAGCCTTCACGCAGGTCGTCCGCCGTTGTGAAGGGGAGGTGGCGTAGATCGTCCAAAGTTTGTATGTCCTTAGGCGAAATATTTCCGAGTTTTGTGCGATATTGGAGAGAGTTTTGGCTTTGCTTAAGTGTAAAGCGCACGCCCTCCAATTGTTTTTGCAGGAGAAGCTCTGGTTCGGCAGGGCATTGTTTCGTCGTGGGTAAAAAAGAAGGGCTTGACTTCATAGTAGATTCCTCGTAGCAGTCCTTTGTATATTGCATTTTGTTTTACAAAAGCGTATGCGTGTATAACATAGCTTGAGGTAAAAGCAAAGAGAATACTGTATACAAAACAGAGATTTTTTTTTGTTATGTTTTTTTGTTTTATTAGCAACTAAGGAGTGGCAGTGCGAATACTTGTGATTGGATCTGGCGGGCGTGAGCATGCCTTAGTGTGGAAACTGAGTCAAAGTGCGTCTGTGAGCGATATTTTTGTGGCACCCGGTAATGGCGGGACTTTTTTTAAGAATGTGACAAATCATCCTGTATCGGCGGACGATATTCCGGGTCTTGTGCGACTTGCGCGTGAGCTTTCTGTGGATTTAGTTGTGCCAGGGCCTGAGTTGCCCTTGACTTTGGGTATTGTGGACGCTATGCAAACGGCGGGCATTGCGTGTTTTGGTCCTGATAAGTATTGTGCACAATTAGAGGGTAGTAAGGCTTTTGCCAAGGCCATGATGGCGCGTGCAGGTGTTCCTACAGCGCGCGGTGCGCATTTTAGCAACCATGCAGCGGCGTGTACCTATGTTCGCGATCATGGCGCCCCACTTGTGATTAAGGCAGACGGTCTTGCGGCTGGTAAGGGTGTTGTTGTGGCACAAACGGATGCTGAGGCTCTTTCTGCTCTTGATGCTATTATGCGCGATAAGGTGTATGGTGAGGCTGGTAGTACGGTTGTTGTTGAGGAAGTGTTAGAGGGTGAGGAGATTTCGTTTTTGTGCTTTTGTGATGGCAAGCGTGCAGTGGCTTTGCCTTCTGCACAAGATCACAAGCCTATTTTTGACGGAGATTGCGGTCCTAATACGGGGGGGATGGGGGCCTATACGCCTGCACCCTTACTGCCGGAAGAGCGTCATGATGAAATTATGAAATTAGTCATTGATCCCATATTAGATGTTTTCACTAGTATGGGGCATCCGTTTAAAGGGATGCTTTATGCGGGGCTTATGATGACAAGTGATGGGCCAAAGGTATTAGAATATAATACACGTTTTGGTGATCCTGAGTGTCAACCGCTCTTGATGCGTTTGGAGACTCCGCTTGAGCGTATTATGGAGGCTTGTATTCATGGGACGCTTGATTCTGTGCCTTTTGTGTATACAAAGGAATCAGCCTTAGGCGTTGTGCTTGCTGCTGAAGGGTATCCGGCTGACCCTGAAAAGGGCATGAAAATTACAGGCATTGAGGAAGCCGACGCTATGGCTGGCGTTAAGGTTTTCCATAGTGGTACTGAGCGACGCGAGGACGGCAGTGTGGTGGCAAAGGGCGGACGTGTGTTGTGTGTGACGGCTCTTGGTGTAGATCTTGAGGCTGCACAGAAGCAGGCTTATGCGGCGCTTGAAAAAATCCATATGGATAGGGGTCAGTATCGTAAGGATATAGGCGATAAGGGCGTAAAGCGCCTCAAAGAAGTAAAGTCGTAATTATTTGTATCAAATAAAGGAATGCATATGGCAAAAGTTGCTATTTTTATGGGGTCCATTTCTGATGAGGCGCAAGTAAGTCCTTGTGCAGACATTTTAAAAATGCTTGAGATTCCTTTTGTGTTTACAGTGACATCTGCGCACCGTACACCTGAACGTACAGAAAAGCTTGTTGTGGAACTTGAGGAGCAAGGTGTGCAAGTTTTTGTGTGTGCGGCTGGTATGGCGGCGCATTTGGCAGGGGCAGTAGCTGCACGCACATTAAAACCGGTTATTGGTATTCCTGTGTCTGGTGCGGCTCTTGCTGGTGCGGACGCGCTTTATGCAACGGTGCAAATGCCTCCGGGTTTTCCTGTGGCAACTGTTGCAATGGATAAGGCTGGTGCGCGTAATGCGGCATGGCTTGCGGCGCAGATTTTGGCCTTACAAGATTTGAGTCTTGCACAGAAGCTTGTGGATGCGCGGGAAAAGTTTAAGGCAGATGTAGAGAAGGTTGGGCGTGAGATTTCGCAAAAGTATCAATAAATATTATAATAATATATAAAGATAAAATCCAGACAATGTACACACACTGTCTGGATTTTATTTTAAGCACTTCAAACACCTATAGAAGACATATGTCATCAGACCATTCCAAGAGGGATTGTCACAAAAGTGCACAAGGAAACACAGCCTAAAAATGCTTTGGCATGCACTGACACTTCTATCACACTTTGTTATGCCTTTGTGGAAGGTTTTAAAAATATGATAGTGTCATGGTCTATGACATCAAGCACATCCACATTGCCCCATGCAAGGTGGTATGCCATGTAAGTCAAGTACACTTTTAGTTTATTTCATGGCCTTGTAAAAATCAAGAGATTTTAGCAAGAAAATCAAGAAAAAATTCCAATTTAAAATAACTATACTATATATATGATTTTTATTGACAAATCATAATTCGATGTATGAGAGACAGGTCATGCTAGTTTTGTTTTTTTTTTGAAAAGCACTTGGGGGAAACTTTTTTTGGGAAAAAAGTTTTTCCCCAAATCCCATTTCAAAAAACATCTGGATAATGCGAGAATCGACCCTTCCTCCCCCACAAAAAAACAAATTATAATGCGTCCAAATATGCGCCACTACTGAGATATTTTTGCACGTATTCTGTGACACCGGCTTCTAAGTCATAGGCGCAGGCAGGGCAACCGTATTTGAGGAGTCGCTCCATGCGTGCTTCTGTAAAGTTTTGATATTTACCGTGTAAATTTTTGGGCATGTCAATGTATTCGATTTGAAGAGGGACGTTCATGGCAGAAAAAATTGCTGCCGCAAGGTCGTTCCATGAGCGCGCCGTGCCTGTGCCTACATTAAAGATGCCGTTGACGTCTGCTTGTAGGAGGAGCCATGAGAGGATTTTTGTACAGTCCTTGATGTAGACGAAATCGCGCATTTGTCCGCCGTCTATGTAGATGGGTGATGTGGAGCGGAAAAGGCGTAAGGTGCCTGTTTGTGAAATTTCGTCATAGGCTTTGCACACGACACTGCGCATACTGTCTTTATGATATTCGTTGGGGCCGTAGACATTGAAGAACTTTAAGCTTGCGACTCTGTCATAGGCGTGATGGCGCCAGAGCCAGAGGTCAAACAAGTGTTTTGTGTATCCATACATATTGAGAGGGCGCCAGCGTGGCATAAGGACGATATCATCGTCAAAGCCGCGACTGCCATCGCCATAGGTGGATGCGGAAGAGGCGTTTATGAAGCGGATGCCTGCTTTCAATGCTGCTGCGCATAAGTCGCGCGTGAATTTGAAATTGTTTTCCATTAAAAATTCGGCATTCGTCTCAGTGGTGGACGAACATGCTCCTAAATGTACAATGCCTTCTATCGAGCTATCAAGTTTGCCCTTGCGCACTCTTTCAATGAAGGCGTCGCGCTGTATATAATCGTCATATTGTAGACCGACGAGGTTTTTCCATTTTTCAGAATGTCCTAAATTGTCAACTACTTGAATTTGTGTAATGCCTTGTCTGTTGAGTTCCCAGATGAGGGCGCTTCCGATGAAGCCTGCGCCGCCGGTGATTATATACATGGAAAATCTCCCTCGTTTTGCAATGCGTTTGTATTTGTGTGCCTTGATGTACAAGAACACGCCTTTCTGTTCTAGGTGTAAAGGACATAGGTTTTTGTGTCAAGGTGGTGACCTGTGGAAGAGCGTGTAAAAAACGTAGCACGATTTTTAAAAATTGACACGTTTCGCATTTACCTGTATATTGTTCGTGTTTTGTCTATAAACGTATTTTGTTGAGGGATTATAAATGAAAACAATATTTTATTCATGTGCGTCGTTTGTGCTTTGTAGTATACTGCTTTTGGGAGCTGTTTCTGCGTATGCGGCAGAAGGCTTTGATGAGGACACCTTAGTCATAGGTTGGAGTAGTCATGTAGGGGCTGTGAATGCGCATGCTTATGGTGCGAATATGATGTTTGCGCAAGGCCTTGTGTATGAGCCATTGGTGCAATATGGAGAGGGTGGTGTGATTGTGCCTTGGCTTGCGACATCGTGGGAGCTTTCCGCTGACGAGAGGACGTATACATTTTCCTTGCGTAAGAATGTCTCTTTCAGTGATGGAACACCCTTTGATGCGGCGGCGGTGGTGAGGAATTTTGACGCTATTTTTACGCGTCGGGATGAACATGCGTGGTTTACGCTTATGGAGCTTGTGGAATCCTATGAAGCTGTAGATGCGCACACGCTTCGCCTCAGTTTGAAAAGACCTTATGCTGCAGCTTTGCAAGAATTGACCTTTGTTCGTCCTGTGCGTTTTGTGTCTCCCAAGGCGCTCAGTGATACGGGTGAATTTTTGGCACCGATTGGCACAGGACCGTGGATATTTTCGGAGACGCGCAAGGGGGAATATGATGTTTTTGTGCGCAATGAAAAATATTGGGGTACGAAGCCAGCGTTGTCAAAACTTGTCGTGAAAGTCATTGCGCATTCTGAGGCGCGGTCTGTGGCTTTGGAGACGGGCGTTGTGGATATGCTTGTCACGGCTATGGGCGATCATGGTTCAGCGGAGGTCAATCCTCATGCTTATGCCATGCTTGCTAAGGATGCGGATTATGTCGTTGTGGAATCTGCGCCGCGTCATACTCGTGTGCTTGCTATGCATACAGATCGTTTTCCTACAAATGACAGGGCTGTGCGTGAAGCTATTGTGCGCACCATTGATAGAAATGCTCTTGTTAAGGGTATTCTTCTCAGCCAAGAGTTGCCGGCAGAGACGCTTATGCCGTCGGACGTGCCTTTCTGTGACGCACCTCTTACTCCCTATCCCTTCAATCCCCAAGAAGCGGCGGCCTTGCTCGACGCTGCCGGTTGGCGTCTTGAAGAGGGTGAAAAAATCCGTACAAAGGGTGGAGTGCCACTTTCCCTACGCCTCAAATTTGTTGCCAGCGAACAGAGTATGCGCGCCATTGGTGAGCTTGTTCAAAGTGATTTACGTAACATTGGCATAGATGTGCACCTTATCGGTGAAGAGCATGTAGCTTTTTTGCGTTCGCAAACGAACGGTGATTTTGAGATGATTTTTTCCACATCTTTAGGAGCACCTTATTCGCCATTTTCCTACTTGACCATGATGCTTGTGCCAGATCACGCAGATTTTGCCGCGCAGCAAGGTTTAAAAAATAAAAAGCAGCTCCACAACGCCATTGCCACTGCCCTTGCGGCAACGAAAAAGGATGTTTTACAAGATGCTTTTGACACCATTTGGCGTATTTTGCATGAAGAAGTCGTTTATGTGCCTCTCAGCCGGCCTGTAGATAAGGCTCTTTTTAAAAAGGACGCCGTGACAGGTTTTTCGTTTGGGCCAGTATCCTATGAATTAGATTTTCGAGGTATACACAGGCCTTAGTGCCACGGCATTCTAATTTCGGTTTTTTTTGAAAAACACTTGGGGGGAAACTTTTTTTAGGAAAAAAAAGTTTCCCCCCAAACCCCCCTTC
>CAYJHT010000110.1:3447-6873 GCA_964369615.1 uncultured Desulfovibrionaceae bacterium | reverse complement strand
GCTTGCTGCTCAGGCTTCAAAGAATCCCACTTGTCCTTATTCATAAGAAGCACGTGCATGCTGTAACAATGCGCGGAATCCATTGCATGCTTCAAAACTTCAGTGTGCTTTGCGTCGTTAAGAAGGGAGAAGGTATTGCCTTCGCCGTCAACGGTGCCTTGTTGCAATGCTGTGTAGGTTTCACCCCATGCCACAGGGGCAGGATTCATGCCAAGAGACGTTGCAACTGCAACTTCCACAGGAGAATCCGTCGTGCGCACCTTCATGCCTGCAAGGTCAGAAGCGCCGTTCAAAGGTCTGTTGGTAGACACAAAGTTACGATAGCCGTACTCAGAGAACATAATGGTTTCAAGGCCGATATCATTGGCAACCTTTCTGAGGTAGGTGCCAAGTTCGCCTTCGTCAAGAGCCTTATACAGCTTTTCTTGATTGTCAGGAGAAGTGATGAAAGGAAGGTCAAAAACCATGTAGGCTTTCGTGAAGCTTGCAAGGTTAGGCGTGGAGCTTGAAGACATATCAAGCGTACCTGCTTGTGCGGCTTCCGTGGTCACACGGTCACTGCCAAGCTGAGTATTACCAAAAATGCGGATACGAATCTTATTATTGCTCTTCGCTTCCACAAGTTCTTTAAATTTTTCATAACCTACGGTAACATTATTGCCAGGTGCCATAGGGTGACCAATACGGAGGGTCACAGGTCTTTCAGCAAAAGCCTCTGTGTAACTAGCACCCACCAAGAGGGCAGCAACCAAGACAAGTTTACCAAGAAAACGCATCGTCATCACATCTTTCTCCTAAAATACAAAAAATTCCAAAAGGCACCCTCACAGCGAGGGTCACGCATCGCCATTGAGAATATTTTCTCAAACAGGCATCTTAGTATGCACATTTTATACCAATGTAATATAACTATAAAGCCATCTTGCCTACGTTGATATTAAAGGATTTTTTTATATTATCAATAAACAGAATATACTTAGCGTGCGCCAGAGTCGCAGTTTTGCAACACGCACACGAAGTCCCCGGTCTTTAAGGCCTTGCGTTTGTGATTTTTTTATCAATACCTGTTTTTACAGTCTTTTTTTTTGCTTTTCTGCACACTACTGACACTGACTTCACAAAAGACACCTTCATTTGTTGCAAAAATGCAACACAAAATCTGCCTTCAATCAAGAAAGACTGCTAATTGATGCAAAAATGCACCACGTCGGACGGGCGCTTTGTCTCTTTTTCCTTTTCAAAATAAGAAACTCATGTTTTCATAGAACTTTTCTTGGCAATTGCTCACTCTGGCACGAGGAATGCAATAGCCTAAACACAACACGAAGAAAAATGTGAAAGAACAAGCTCAATTTCTATACAAAAAAGGCTTGAACTCATTCATTATTTTCTCATGTTTTGGAATTTACTGTGAACCAAGGAAGCCCAACCCCCTTTTATACTCGGACTTCCATAACTTAATAGACATAACAAAAAAGCTTTTTTTTAGGAGAATGTTATGAGCGCCTATGTATGTGATTGCGTATCCCCACAAGAACAACGTCTAAATGACCGCATTTCCGGTAAAGAAGATAGATTCCGTAAAACACACCAACGTGTGTTTACAATGCTTGAGCGTTTTGAAAACCAAAAGCCACGTATCGATATTGAGCGCGCACTTTACTTCACCGAATCCATGAAGCAAACCGAAGGCGAGCACCTTACCCTACGCTGGGCAAAAGCACTCATGCACATCGCACAAAATATGACAGTGTACGTGCAAGACCACCAACTCCTCCTCGGTCGCGGCGGCTGCGACGGACGCTACGGCATCCTCTATCCAGAACTTGACGGCGACTTCCTCGATATCGCCGTACGCGATCTGCCCTCACGCGAAACCTCCCCCGCATCCATCACACCAGAAGATGCACAACGCGTTATCGACGAAATCGCTCCTTACTGGAAAGGCAAAACCTATCACGAAGCACTCAACGCTGCCCTTCCACCGGAAGTACACAAACTCACCTACGATGACCCCGAAGGCCTCATCTCACGCTTCATCGTCAACGAAACGTCTTCCTTCCGCTCCTCCATCCAGTGGGTGCACGATTATGAAAAAATCTTAAAGCGCGGCTTCAATGGCATCAAAGCTGAAGCTGAAGCAAAGCTTGCCGCCCTTGATCCGCTCAGCCCCGTTGACAATGTTGACAAAAAGCCCTTCCTTGAGGCCATTGTCATCACTTGTGACGCTATCGTACTGTGGGCAAAGCGCCACGCCGTACTCGCACGCGAAATGGCTGCAAAAGAATCCGATCCCGTGCGCAAAGCTGAACTCATCCGCATGGCTGAAAACGCAGAACACGTACCCGGCAACCCCGCACGTAACTTCTACGAAGCAGTACAAAGCCAGTGGTTCACACAAATGTTCTCACGTATCGAACAAAAAACAGGGACCACCATCTCTAACGGTCGTATGGACCAATACTTCTTGCCCTACTACTTGCAAGACATGGAAGCTGGCGTCATCACAGAAGACAGCGCCATAGAACTCATGGAATGCATGTGGGTCGGCATGGCCGAATTCATTGATATGTTCATCTCCCCCACGGGCGGTGCGTTCAACGAAGGCTATGCACACTGGGAAGCTGTCACCGTTGGCGGTCAAACTCCAGACGGTCGCGACGCAACAAACGACCTAACCCACCTCATCTTGAAGTCCAAGCGTGAGTTCCCCTTGCACTATCCCGACCTTGCCGCGCGTATCCACTCACGCGCTCCTGAAGCCTACCTGTGGGACGTTGCAGAAACCATCAAAGACGGTTCCGGCTTCCCCAAACTCATCAACGATGAAGAAGTTGTGCCACTCTACGTCTCCAAAGGCTGCAAATTCGAAGAAGCCCTTGACTACGCTGTGTCCGGTTGCACAGAATGCCGTATGCCAAACAGAGACACCTACACCTCAGGTGGCGCCTATGTCAACTTCGCCGCCGCTGTAGAAATGACCCTCTACAATGGCAAAATGAAAAAATACGGCGACGTACAACTCGGTATCGAAACCGGCGACGCGCGCAACTTCAAAACATGGGAAGAATTTTTCGGCGCATACAAGCAACAACACTTGCTGTTCCTGAAAACCGCCTTCACACAACAATATATCATCAACAACTTGCGCGCAAAGCACTTTGCTCAGCCCATGGGCTCCGCAATGCACGACCTTTGCATGGAACATTGCCTTGACCTGCACCAGCCACACATCCCCGGCGGCGTGAACTTCGGCTATTTCGAATTCATGGGCTTTGGTACGGTTATTGACTCCTTGTCAGCTATCAAAAAGCTCGTCTTTGAAGACAAAAAGCTCACCATGGATCAAGTCCTCACAGCTCTCGAAGCCAATTTCGAAGGGCACGAAGACGTGCGCGCTATGCTGCAAACCGCTCCTTGCTACGG
>CAYJHT010000110.1:0-3437 GCA_964369615.1 uncultured Desulfovibrionaceae bacterium | reverse complement strand
GGCAACAACGATCCTTTTGCTGACGAAATCGGTCGCGAACTCGACGCAATCAGCACCGAATACGGCGGCAAATACAGTGAAGAACTCGGCATGCACAACGACGTTCGCTACGTGCCCTTCACCTCACACGTGCCCTTCGGTAAAGTCGTCTCCGCAACACCAAACGGTCGCACAGAGTGGTTCTCCCTGTCTGACGGTTCTTCTGCCTCTCACGGTGCAGACGTCAACGGCCCCACGGCTATCTTGTTGTCCAACGCAAATACAAAGAACATGGGTCGCCGCGACCGCGCAGCACGCATGCTCAATATCAAATTCACGCCTAAGAGCGTAGAAGGCGATGAAGGCACAGAAAAACTCGTCTCCTTCATCCGCACATTCTGCGACTTGAAACTCTGGCACGTGCAGTTCAACGTCATCAACGCTGACACCCTCTTGGCTGCACAAAAAGACCCGCAAAAGTATCGTAACCTCATCGTGCGTATCGCCGGCTACAGCGCATACTTCTGCGACCTGTCACCAGATCTGCAAAACGACCTCATTGCACGTACCTCGCACGGCGCGTTCTAAACTGAAGGTTCTAAGATTAAATAATTAACCGCAAAGGGGATTCGGACACGCATCGAATCCCCTTTTTTTTGCAAAGAGAGTGTTATGAGCAGCTTTGAAGATAGAAAAACATCCGGTAATGTGTTTAATATACAAAAATACTCCGTTCACGATGGCCCTGGCATCCGTACCATCGCCTTTTTGAAAGGCTGCCCACTGCGATGTCGCTGGTGTAGTAATCCAGAATCACAATTACTACGTCCGGAACTGGCCTTCAACGAAACACGCTGTCTAACCGTAAGCAAATGCAAACACTGTATAAATGCCTGCGAACGCGGCGCAATAACTCGCTGTGACAACGATAAAATCGCCATAGACCGCTCAAAATGCGACGACTGCTCCATGCCCTGCGCCGCGGCATGTCCCGCAAAAAGCCTCATCGTCTACGGCGAAAAACGCACCGTTGACAGCGTCCTTAGCGTCGTCGAACAAGACGCCGCCTTCTACGCACGCTCCGGCGGCGGCATGACCCTCTCCGGCGGAGAACCACTCATGCAAGGCGATTTCGCATCCGCACTGCTGCGCGAAGCACGCAAACGCAGACTCAAAACCGCCATTGAAACCTGCGGCGTCGCACCTTGGGCTTCCTTTGAAAAAGCCGCCCCACACCTCACCGCCGTCATGTTCGATATCAAACATATGGACCCGGAACGCCACAAAGAATTTACCGGCGCAACCAACGAAAGAGTCCTAGATAATTTCAAAAATCTCGTAGAAACATTCCCCAATATCCCCGTACTCGCGCGCACGCCCATCATCCCCGGATTCAATGACTCCATTGAAGCCGTCAGCGCTATTGCCAACTTTCTCAAACCCTTCACCCATGTGCGCTACGAAATGCTCCCCTATCACCGCCTAGGGACGCAAAAATACACCTTCCTTGACCGCACAGCTCCCATGGGCACTGTAACACTGCCCCAAGAAGCCATGCACCCACTCATCAAAGCCGCATCGGAAATCTTAGGCGAAGAAAGAGTGTATACACCGCATTAGCATATTTCGTGGTGATCGTCGCTTTCTTCCATTGCGTGTGATGACCACCACGAATCTCTTAAGGAAACGCTGATTTAATCGAATTTTTGTTCTTTCACAAGGAAAGCGAATTTCGAAAAGCACACGGTATATTAGACATATATAAGTGTTTCGCGAGATGAGCTTGACGCAGTTAAAGGGCAAAAAGGCATTAAAGCAGCCTTTCCTTAAAACGACACGATGGTAGCATTATGAACTCACACTCCCCCTCACGCCCCTCACCCCGGCAACTCCCCCCACTCCCACACGGGCAAGAACTTTTTGCAACTTCGTATTTTACTTTTTTTGATCGTCTTGATACAAGCTCGGTTCAAACCAAGGGAGAACTCCTCATGCCGCAACGTTCCGATGATATGTTGACGCAGCATTTTGAACGCATCTTAGACGCCTTTGCCGATGGAATTTTCATCAGCGATGCCTCCGGCACAACGATCAAAGTCAATCGCATGTATGAACAACTCACCGGCATCAAAATGTCTGAAGTCAGCGGGAAAAATGTCAGAACTCTTCGCGAAGAAGGGATCTTTGACCATATACTCAATCCCGAAATCGTGCGAACCGGAAAACCTGCCACCAAGGCGCAACAATTACGCAATGGGAAAAAAGTCATCCTCGCAGGATTTCCCGTCTTTGATGAAGCAGGTCAACTCTGCCTCGTTGTGACATTCGTCCGTGATATCACTATGATAACACAGCTCAACGACCAAATGGCAGAACAAACACACCTCATCAACCAAATAAGTGACCAACTTGCCTACATAGCACATAAACAAGCCGTCAACGACGCGCCCATTTATCGCAGTCCCGTCATGGAAGAAGTCGTCTCCCTCCTCTCACGACTCGCAGAAACAGACGCCACAATCCTCATCCTCGGAGAAACAGGCGTCGGCAAAGACGTCTTCGCACGCTTCACACACGACAGAAGCCTGCGTCGTGACAAAATCATGCTCAAAGTTGACTGCGGCGGCATCTCAGAAACACTCACAGAATCCGAAATGTTCGGCTACACACCCGGCGCATTCACAGGCGCATCACCAAAAGGAAAAGCCGGCTACTTCGAAATGGCAGACGGCAGCACCGTCTTTCTCGACGAACTCGGAGAACTGCCACTAAGCATGCAAACTCGACTCCTGCGCGTCCTCCAAGACGGAGAAATCCTGCGCGTAGGCTCCACATCGCCCAAAAAAGTCGATGTACGCGTCATCGCCGCCACCAACAGAAACCTCGAAGAAAGCGTCGAAGCCGGAACCTTCCGACGAGACCTCTACTACAGGCTCAACGTCGCCACCGTAAATATTCCGCCACTGCGCGAAAGACCGGAAGATATACCACCACTCGCAGAACACTTCCTCCACGAATTTACAACAAAGTACAAAAAAAGCATGGCCTTCATGGATGTCACCATGGACATGCTCGCCCGCTACGCATGGCCGGGCAACGTGCGCGAACTCCAAAACCTCGTCCACAGCCTCGTCGTCACACGAACAACCGCACTCATCTCACCACGAGACCTGCCACCGCACATCTCAGGTCACAATGCCGCAGACTCCTACTACACCGACGAAGTCTTTATCGTAAAACGCCCACTCAAAAGCATCATGGCCGATATCGAAAGAGATTTCCTCCTCCGTGCCATAGAAATCCACGGCTCCGTTCAAAAAGTCGCAGAAATCTTTCAAATAAACCGAAGCACCATCTTCCGAAAGCTCCAAAGCTGAATTTTTATTTTTATTTTTATTTTTATTTTTATTTTTTGAAAAGCTTGTGGGGGGAAACTTTTTTTGGGAAAAAAAAGTTTC
>CAYJHT010000109.1:5887-6891 GCA_964369615.1 uncultured Desulfovibrionaceae bacterium | reverse complement strand
TCTTGGCGTGTGCTGGACGCAGTTGTTTCTTTGTCGGTATTGCCTGTATTTTCATGAACCGCACAGCCCCCGCAGCCGAGAAGGGAGAGGGGGGTGAGGATCAGTGCCGGTAAAATAATGTGTCGAAATATGCGTAATATGTTCATATCAGTTGGTTATCCACTCTTCTGAAAAGTCTTGAATGTCGCTGCTCAAATGTGCGCGGAGTTTTTCGAGCAGTCGTGCCTCCAGTTGTCGTACACGCTCTCGCGTGACATTATAGCGTTCGCCAATTTCCCGCAAGGTCATGGGGTCGTCGGAAAGAAGTCGTTTTTGTAGTATAAATGTTTCTTTTTCGTTGAGTTTTGGCAAGATAGTGCGCAAGTGTTCTTGGACAAGTTGTGCTATTTCGCCGCTTGCAAAGCTTTCTTCGACGCCGGGACCTAGTGCAGGCAAAAGCTCCATACGTGTGGCGCCGCCGGAGTCGTCGCTGATTGGGACGTCAAGAGACATGTCAGATGAGCCGAGGCGTTGATCCATTTCGTTGATTTGTTCAACGCTTACGCCAAGTTTTTCTGAGAGCATGGCGGCGTCTGGGTCAAAGCCTTGGGATATCAGCTTTTGCCTTTCTTTGTTAAGGTTATAAAAGAGTTTTCTTTGGACTTGTGTTGTGCCAATTTTGACCATACGCCAATTGTTCATGATGAACTTTAGTATATAGGCTTTAATCCAAAATGCGGCATAATAAGAGAATTTTATGCCTTTATCGGGATCAAATTTATTGACGGCGCGCATAAGTCCTACATTGCCTTCTTGGACGAGGTCTAAGACATTTTGCATCCAGCGCCTTTGAAAGTCCATGGCTATTTTGACGACGAGGCGCAGATGGGAGGAGACGAGTCGAAAGGCGGCGTCGCTGTCGCCGTGATCGCGCACTCTTTTGGCGAGCATGTGTTCTTCCTCTGCTTTAAGCATGGGGAATCGACTTATTTCTTTCATGTAGAGGTGGAGGCTGTCCTTGGTGC
>CAYJHT010000109.1:0-5877 GCA_964369615.1 uncultured Desulfovibrionaceae bacterium | reverse complement strand
TGGGGCTGGCGGCGACGGGGAGGGGGGGGCGGGCGAGGGCGGGCAGGCTCCCTTGGTTTTTGCTGGAGGTACTTTGTGTCTTTGTATCAAAGTCTTCTGTGTCGAAGGTGTCTGTATCAAAGTCTTCTGTGTCGAAAGTGTCTGTTTCAAAGTCTTCTGTATCGAAGGTGTCTGGCTCAAAATCGTCAGTATCGATAGAGTCTGCTTCGACAGCGTCCGTGTCCATAGAGTCTGTGTCTATAGAGTCAGGTTCGAGAGTCTTTACTTCTACGGTTTGCGCAGAGCGTGTTTGCGTATCAAGGTCTTGGATGCGTGTCTTGGTGCTCTTTGATGTTTTTTTGCCTTTGTTTTTTGGTGTTTGGATACTGTCAGGGAGGAGGTCTGGCTCCACAATGGGCACGACCTGTGTTGTCTTCGTCCTTCTTGGCCTTGTATCAGTGCTTTGCGCAGGTGATTTTTTTGTTTTTTTTTGCACTCTTGGTGCATTTTTTGTGGATGAGATATCCTCCTGCATGTCATGCGGGGAGGGGCGTGTATTGGGAGTATCTTTTTTCTCTTTTTTCATATATATTCTCTGAACAATGTTTGTATGTGTATAAAAGGCGCTGCGGCGATGCTGTTATTGTGTGTCTTTCCTCTCGTAGGGAAGCGGTGTTTCAAAGGTATTTTAATGGTTTACTTAAGATATCCTTTATGACATCTTCCTTTGACGCCTTCCTTCTCGCCGGCCTTTTTTAGCTGTAGAGTTTCCCTATCGCACGGCATGTGGTGTGACGGGCAATGTCTGCCCCTTGTACCGTCCTTTTTTTGTTGCTGTCAATCTTTATATGGGCTTGATAGCATTGTTTTTTATATCATGCTATTACTGATATATAGACTTTGAAGTTGTATTTAAAAAATTGTATAAAATATTTTATAGAGGTATATATGAAAAATTTTGAGCAAGTTTTACAATCTGGAAAAACTCTTTTCTTAGACGGTGCCATGGGCACCATGCTTCAATCGCGTGGCTTGCCGCCGGGGATGAGTCCAGAGCGTTTTTGTTTGGAGCGACCCGATGTATTGCAAGGCATTCATGAGGCCTATGTACAGGCAGGCTCAGATATTTTGACAACATGTACCTTTGGGGGCAGTGTTTTTAAACTTGCGTCCGATATAAGTATAAGAGAATTTAATGCCACTATGGCGCGCATGGCGCGCAATGCCGCGTCAACATGTACGGATCGTCCTGTCTTTGTTGCAGGCAATCTTGGGCCTACGGGACATTTTGCGCGTCCCTTGGGCGATGTTGAGCCACGCGATATTATTGCTGCCTATCGTGAACAGATACGCGGCTTATTAGAAGGGGGCATTGACCTCATATTTATTGAAACGCAATTTGACCTTGCTGAGGCGCGTGCCGCGGTTGTGGCGGCGCGTATGGAATGTTCGCTCCCCATTATGGTGTCTATGACATTTGAAGAGGGGGTAAGCTTGACAGGCTCCACACCAGAAATTTTTGTGGAGACCATGCAAAATCTCGGCGTTGTGGCGCTTGGCACAAATTGCAGTGCAGGCCCTGAGCAGATGGTCCCTGTTATTGAGGCATTGCTGCGCTATGCTGATATTCCCGTTCTTGTGGAACCAAATGCAGGTCTGCCGGAACTTGTGGACGGAGAGACAGTTTTCCGCTTAGACCCTGAGGCTTTTTCGCAAAAAACGGCGGCTTTTGCCCATAGCGGCGTCCAAATACTTGGCGGATGCTGTGGCACAAGGCCTGAGCATATCGCCGCATTAAAACGCGCTCTTGAAGGGCACGAAGAACAGGCACGTCGTCAAAAAAAGACAGAAGGCAGTCTTGTTTTGACAACGCGTTCCTCTCTTGTGCGTATTGGGCTTGATGAGCCATTCACCATTATCGGTGAACGTATCAATCCGACGGGCAAGAAGGAACTCACCGCACAATTACAGGCCGGTGAATACGGACTCGCTTTGCGCTATGCGCAAGAGCAAATCGCTGCCGGCGCTTTGCTCCTTGACGTGAACGTGGGAGCACCGCTTGTAGATGAGGCTGTGCTCTTGCCGGAGCTTATACAGCGTCTTGTGGGGGCGTGTGATGTTCCCTTATCCTTGGACTCGTCCAATGCAGATGCGATTGCAAATGCCCTTCCTTATTGCGCGGGCTCTGCCCTTGTCAATTCCATTAGCGGTGAGGCAGAGCGTATGGAAATACTCGGGCCTTTGTGTCGAGATTTTGGCGCTCCCTTTATTTTATTGCCACTGAAGGGACGTAATTTGCCTGTACGTGCAAGTGAGCGTATTGCCATATTGGAGGAATTATTGGAGCAGGCAGACGCTCTTGGCATTTCGCGTCGTTTGCTTATGGTGGATGTCTTGGCCTTGGCGGTATCGTCCAAAGCAGGAGCGGGGCGCGAGTGTCTTGAAACAATTCGCTGGTGTGTGCGTCAAGGTTTGCCGACAACGATTGGGCTTTCAAATGTTTCCTTTGGTTTGCCTGCGCGCGAGCTTTTAAATGCCAGCTATCTTGCCATGTGTATGGGAGCGGGCTTAAGTTCCTGTATTGGCAATCCGGCCAATCCGCGCATGAGAGAGGTGTGTCATGCAACAGATGCCCTTCTCAATAAGGATGCGCACGCAACATATTTTATTGAAAATTATGCCTCATGGGCAGCCCAAACCTCTGCAAGCCAAGAGACTTGCATTGTGAAGCGAAAAAGCGTATCAGCTCTTGCACAATCTTTGTATGATGCTGTACTCTTGGGGGATAAAGAAAATGTCTTATCCTTTGTAGAGCAAGAACTTGCGGCGGGTCTTGCGCCTATGACGCTTGTACACGAAAAACTTATTCCTGCTATCACAGAAGTGGGAACAAAGTACGAAAAGCGGGAGTATTTTCTGCCACAGCTTATACGTGCAGCAGAAACCATGCAAAAAGCATTTGCGCAGTTAAAACCCTTGCTTGAGGCCGCACAGACAAAGCAAGCACGCCCTGTCATTGTTTTGGCAACTGTGGAGGGTGATATTCATGATATTGGAAAAAATATTGTGGCGCTCTTACTTGGCAATCACGGTTTTGATGTCGTAGATGCCGGAAAGGACGTCAAAGCCGAAGACATAGTGCGCTGTGCGCAAGAGCATAATGCCAGTATTATAGGCCTTTCTGCGCTTATGACGACGACAATGGTGAGAATGGAAGACACCATTAAACTTGTAAAGGAAAAGAATCTTGCATACAAAGTGATGGTTGGTGGTGCGGTGGTGACGCAACATTTTGCAGATACCATTGGCGCGCACGGATATTCTGCCGATGCTGTGAGTGCTGTACGTCTTGCGAAATCTTTACTGTAGGAAAAAGTATGAATATTGTATCGAAATACGTGATGGTTTTGACTGTTTTTTTCTCCTTGAGTATGGCTTATGAAGGCTATGCTGCAAGTAATCAATCCATTAAAACGGTCAATGAGGACCAACTTATAGCGCTGATTGAGCCGCATGAGGGAAAAATTTTAATCCTCAACTTTTTTGCGACATGGTGCCCACCTTGTCGAAAAGAAATCCCCGGCCTTGTGGCTTTACGCAAAAAATTTGGGGAGGATAAGGTCTTTATTATCGGACTTTCCGTAGATAAACCCTCTGCACCTTTGCAAAAATTTGTTCGCGACATGAAGATAAATTATCCTGTGGTGCGTGTCGCTTCAGATGTGACACAAATTTTTAAAGTACAGAGCATTCCTCACAATGTCGTGCTCGACAGCAATGTCGATATTGTCGTGAATGCTGCCGGATTTGTTTCAGAAGGCGAGTTGACTCGTCTTATTAATGACCTTTTAGGTCAGTGAATATTGGGGTCAAAAGAGAAATGGAAAACTTGCTTATTCGTAAGGCACACATGAAGGATGTGAAGGCCATACACGGCCTACTGATGATATGCGCAAAACAAGGCCTTTTATTACCACGGGCACTGAGCCACTTATACCGGCATATTCGTGATTTTTATGTTGCTGAAAATAACAATGGCACTATTCTTGCTTGTTGTGCTTTGTCGCCTATGTGGGATGACCTTGCAGAAATATGTTCCCTCGTTGTCGATGAGAGTTTGAGAAAGCAAGGCATAGGACGCCGCCTTGTACACCAATGCCTCAGTGAGTGTCACGGACTTGGTATTTCAAAGGTATTTGCATTGACATATCAAGAGGTGTTTTTTCAACATCTTCAGTTTCAAGTTGTTGAAAAAGATGTGTTGCCGCAAAAAATTTGGGCGGACTGTGTACACTGTCCCAAATATCCTGACTGCGATGAAACAGCAGTCATGCTCGAATTGTCGTAAAAAAAGATAATCCATTATCAATGCAGATTTCACATAAGGATAAAGACATGGGAACGGATACATTGCGTCTTGTTATTTCAGCAGAATCTATCGACACGGAAGTCCGCCGCATGGCAGAGGCCATAGACAAAACTTATGGTGATGAGCCACTCGTCTTAGTGGGTGTCCTAAAAGGTGCGTGTATGTTCTTTGCTGACCTTGCCCGCGCTCTTCAAAAACCACATGTGGAGCTAGATTTTGTGAGACTTGCAAGCTATGGTGAATCGGATATTTCTTGCGGCACTATAAGCTTCACAAAGGATGTAGATATTTCCCTTGAAGGAAAACATGTACTCTTTGTAGAAGATATCATAGACTCCGGATGCAGTATGGACTTTTTGTTTAAAAAATTTGGCGAACGTAAGGTCGCTTCCCTAAGAATTGCCGCACTCATCGATAAACATGAACGACGTACCCTAAATGTCTCACCAGACTTTACAGGCTTTCAAGTTGAACACGGATTTTTAGTGGGTTATGGTCTTGATTATGCTGAAAAGTATCGTAACCTGCCCGCCTTATATGAAATTGTTGGAGAATAAATGCTTACTTCTCTTGTGGCCGATGCCATGAGTCATACAGTTGTAAGTATAATGTATAGAAGTGTATTTTTTAAGATTTGTGAGAAGTAGCTATGGAAGTACAATGCCCTGACTGTTCAAGCAGATTTAATCTTCCCGATAATGTGGCGCGCCCCGGCGCAAAATTGCGCTGCTCGCAGTGTAAACATGTTTTTACACTGCAAGACCCTGCTGCACGTCAGGAAACAACCGAAACTGCACCTCCTGCTGCGCCTCCTCAACGCAGGCGCGCCGAGCCACGCGCGCAAGACTCCTCAGGTCAAGACTCCCACTCAAGCATGAGTCTTGACTTAGACGAGGCAAGCGCAGGCGGCGACAGGAAAAAAAAGAAGAAAAAGAAATCCAAGCTTGTTCCATTGTTGCTCTTTGTGCTGCTCCTTGCGTGCGGCGGCGGTGGTGCATGGTGGTACTTGTTCCAGCCCGGCACTGACAGCACAGAAGATGTTGCCGAACGCGCGGAAAATGTAAAACTTATGACAATCAGAAATGTGCGTCAGTATTACGTTGAAAACGAAAAAGTTGGCCCCATCTTTGTCATCGAAGGTAAAGTGGTAAACCAATTTCCGGAACCAAAAGAATTTATTGAAGTAGAAGCCGCTATCTACGATAAGAATAAGAAAACGCTTGTTTCAAAAAGACAGCTCGCAGGAACCTCCCTGTCTGTCTTCCAAATTCAAGTTTTGGGTGAAGATGAACTCGAATCCTTCCTCTCAAACCAAATTGAAATTCTGACCCGTAACACCAAGGTACCTAGCGGCGGGCAAGTGCCATTTATGGTGCTTATCTATAACCCCCCTGTCGATGCAGCTGAATTTGGTGTGAAAATTGCCAATGCGCGAGACGTAGAAACTCCATAGTTTTTAATCGTTCTTGTATGTTTTCTGAAAATCTTGTGGGGGGAAAACTTTTTTTAGGAAAAAAAAGTTTTCCCCC
>CAYJHT010000108.1:0-6897 GCA_964369615.1 uncultured Desulfovibrionaceae bacterium | reverse complement strand
CCCCCAAGTGGTTTTCAAAAAAAAAACGACATTAGAATGACTTGGCTTTTAGATGATAAACATGAAAGAGGACTTGCGTCAGTGGATATTGTATGCCATACTTAAAGGCATGGCTCATATATTCAATCTTCCCTTTTTTGCTCCTTGCAGTGTTGTATGCGGCAGTGCTCTATACGGAGAAATATGATTATGAAGAATACTACGCAGCGCTCTTCCCCAAATATATCCCCTGACAATCTACCTTCCAATGAAATATCCCACACCGCATTGTCACACGCAAAGAACGCACAAAAAACATTCCTGAAGAAGATTACATCCTTCTGGTATAAAGTTTTTTCTTTGCGCTTTGAACTCCTCTTAGCCTCGCTGATCCTTGTCTTTCTTTTGAATATTTTTTTTCCCTTCAATGTGTATGGCGGTTTTGCGCAAGCCATCTACCTTCCAATCCAACTTGCCGCAGGCATCATACTCTTTGAGAAGAAAAGAGCTGTTCTTGTAGGGCTTTGTATGCTCGCTATTGGCATTGTACTCTGTCATTGGCTAGACTTTTTGCGTATAGTGCAGGTGAAAAAAGAGCTTATGCTTTTGTATATATTCTTTTTTTCAAACGTAACCATTGAACTTTTTCGTCAAATGAGCCATATACGCGCCGTAACCACGCAAAGCGTTGTTGCGGCAATTTGTGGCCTCCTCCTCATTGGATATTGTGGTTTCTATGTATTTTTAGCCATAGAGACGCATCATCCCGGCTCTTTTAAAAATATCGGTTCCGGCGCTGATATTATAAATGCTCTTTTTTATTTTAGCTATATTACCATCTTGACTATAGGCTATGGAGATATTGTGCCGCATACATGGGGGGCGCGCAATGCAGTTGTTTTTTTAGGTGTTATTGCATATATTTATTCTGTTGTTGTGGTGGCTGCTATTGTGGGACGATTGCGCCGCTCACCGCCTCTTACGGCTGCACCACGGCTTTTGCCAACGCCCTTGTCGCATGCGGTCAGTGCTAAAAAATATGCAGTGAATACGGAGCTTTTATTTGTGCTTGAAAGTATCCGATATGCAGAAGAAGATTTGCCAAGTGAACATGAACAGATATCAGAACTACTGACGCATATTGAAGCCTTGTGCTATGCTGCGAAAAAAACGGGAATTTCCGTCCAATATCATGCAGACAGTTTGCCGCCACTGAAAGTAGAACAGACACGCGCATTGCATCGCATAGTGTATGAAGCTCTTGATAATATAGTGAAACACGCCCACGCACGCCATGTTTACGTGCATCTGTCTATTGAAGGGGATGTTGTGACTTTGACGGTGGAGGATGACGGTCAAGGTTTTGATACAGGGCATGAGCGACAGGCAAGCGCGTCGGGGTTTGGGCTTCAACTTATGCAGATATATGCACGCATGGCAGAGGCTGAGTTTGATATCAGTGCTACAAATGGCCGTGGCACTCTTGTTACCTTGAAAATTTTTCTTGCACATTCTTAGGAGCTATTTCTCAAAGTATATCCTATGAAATAAGCAAGGTTTTCGTCAAAAACGCCTAATAGTTTGTTTTCTTGAAAAGCTTTCTCCCAAGTGCTTTTCAAAAAAACACCTTGAGCAACCGTCCTTAAAGGAGAACGTGATATATGGAAAAGTGTAATATCTTACTCATAGATGAACAGCCACTCCTTATGGAAGGAGTGCGCAGTATACTTTCCCCACATCCTGATATCCGCATTGTTGGAATGGCACACAATCTTGAAATGCTCAAGGAAATTGTGAAAAATCAGCGGCCAGACATGATTGTTATGGATACATGCTTGCATGAATTGCAAGGAGTTGAGGCTGTGCGTGTTGTGCGTGATATCTGCGCAAGTGCAAAGGTTCTCATTTATACCATGTATACTGATCAGCGATATTTGTCAGAGCTTATTCAGCTCGGCATTTGTGCGCATGTGACAAAGGTGGAAAAAGTGGAAATTTTGCTTGAAGCCTTACAAAAAGTGCGTAAAGGACATGTTTTTTTAAGCGGCCCTGATCACGGCGGTTTTTTTGTAAAGCGCATGCAGCAAGGTCTACAAAACCCGCCGGAGCACAATATTGACAGGCTTTCTTCACGCGAAAAGGAGGTTTTTCTCCGTCTTGCAGACGGGCAAAGTATACGCCATATGGCGGAAGCATTGCATATAAGCCCCAAAACAGTAGAAAGTCACAAGTACAATATCTTTACAAAACTCCACATTCATTCTGTCAGTGAAATTACAAAAATCGCCATACGCCTTGGCCTTGTGCATATTTAGTGACACGTCCAGCGCGCCACACATAGGAAAAACACTGAAAAAAATTGCACATATTAGGCATATCCCTTATTGTGCTTTTTTTCTCAAACTATACATTCAATGTGTTGAAGAGATGTATTTTGTATGCTCCACTATGTTTTTTGACGCTGAGTATATATCCTGTAAGGAAGCTCAAGAAGATTGTTGGGGCGTGATTTGTGGTGAACATGACTCATTAAAATCTTACACTGAAAGGGGGTTTACATGCCTTTACGTCGTGTACTCGTATTGTGTGGGCTCTTCGTGCTGTGTTTTTGCAGTGTGGCACTTGCCCAAAATGCTGCTCCAGGTGCAGAGCAAGAAATGCAGGCTGCTGCCGCTGCGGCGACAGGCAGTGATGTTGATTGGTGGATTTGGCCCCTCATCCTGCTGGTTTTCTGTTTTGTATTAGGAGTAATTGCAGTGCTTGCCGGTGTTGGAGGCGGTGTACTTTTTGTACCTCTTGTGAGTGGATTCTTTCCCTTTCACCTTGACTTTGTGCGCGGCGCAGGTTTGATGGTCGCCCTAGCAGGTGCTTTGGCTGCAGGTCCTGGCCTTTTAAAGCGCAATCTTGCAAGTTTACGCTTAGCGCTTCCTGTAGCACTTATTGCGTCCACCTTCTCTATTGCAGGTGCCATGGTTGGCCTTGCTTTGCCTGCACACATCGTGCAGCTCTGCCTTGGTGTGACTATTATCGGTATCGCCATTTTATTAAGCGTAGCCAAAAATTCTGTCGTGCCTGTTGTCACCAAGCAAGACGCCATTGGTGTTGCCTTTGGTATGCAAGGCGCCTTTATGGAGCCTACCACCGGTGAAACTGTGCCATGGAAGACACACCGCACCTTACAAGGCATGTTGCTCTTCATCCTTATCGGCCTCATGGCAGGCATGTTCGGCCTTGGTGCGGGCTGGGCAAATGTCCCTGTCCTCAACTTGCTTATGGGCGTTCCTTTGAAGGTGTCTGTGGGCACCTCGAAGTTCTTATTGTCCATTGCTGACACGTCAGCTGCATGGGTATACTTGAATCAAGGCGCTGTTATTCCTATGATTGCTGTACCATCCATAGTCGGACTTATGGCAGGTTCTGTGGTGGGCGTGCGTTTGCTTGCCATAGCGAATCCCAAGTTTATCCGTTACATGGTTATTGCGGTGCTCTTCTTCGCCGGCATACAGGCTCTCTTAAAGGCATTTTAAGGAATAAGGAGAATTACTATGGAAAATAAAGACGTTACAGCTACTCCAGCGCAATTGCGCTATGCAAACATGCTGAACTATGGTTCGATAGTCGGCTTTGTGATTCTTCTTGTCAGCTTTGCTGTGTACCTTTTGTCCGTGCTTGATCCTTATATACCCGTAGACAAGCTCGTCGCCACATGGCATTTAAGCTCGGCAGAATTTAACGCACTGCACAATGTGCCTGCAGGTTGGGGCTGGGTATCCTTACTTGCAACAGGTGATTTCAGCAACTTCCTCGGCATCGCCATATTGGCAGGCATAACAATCTTATGCTATATCCAATTGGCTCTTGATTGTTTTCGCGATCAGGAAAAGTTGATGGGGATTGTTGCCGTACTTGAAGTGCTTGTACTTTTATTTGCAGCTTCCGGTATTGTTGGCGGTGCTCACTAAGACTAAAGAAAGCATTTAAAAAACTTGTGAGGGGGAAACTTTTCTAAAAAGTTTCCCCCTCAAATATTTTTAAAAAGACTTTTTTTCTTATGCTTTCATAGCACGACTGGCATTTAAGACTGCTAAGAGCGCAACACCCACATCAGCAAACACCGCCTCCCATAAACCAGAAATACCTATTAAGCCAAGACAAACAAACATCCCCTTAATGCTGAGCGCCATGATGATATTTTGCCATACGATGCTCCGCGTGGCAGAGGCGATGCGTAAAAGTTCAGGCACGCGGGCAGGGCTATCGTCCAAGATAACAACGTCCGCCGTCTCCACAGCAGCTTCCGATCCAAGTCCTCCCATAGCCACACCAATGCCCGCCGTTGCCAATACGGGCGCATCATTAATGCCATCGCCCATGAAAAGTGTTTCCTTGGCAGGCGCTAATTTTTCCAATTCTGTTGCCTTGTCTTGAGGCAGAAGACGGCTTTTTACGACGTCTAGAGGCAGATGCTGCGCCATCATCATCGCACCATGTTCGTGATCGCCTGTGAGCATGGCAAGGGTCGTGATGCCTTCCTTACGAAGATTATGTAATGCTTCTGCGGCCTCAGGACGTAAAGTATCAGCGCCTACAAGGCAGCCGAGATAGACGTCATCCTTGGCGACAAGTGCGAGGGAACCGCCTTCTTTCAAGAGCACATCCAAGGTACTTTGCGACGGGAGATCGCGAATATGCGGCATGGATTGTAAAAACTCATATGTTCCTACAACAATACGCTGTGCATCTGCCTCAGCGATAACTCCTTTGCCGGGAACTTCTTGCACATGCAATTGCTCAACCCGTGGCATGCTTCCGTGAAGAAGGAGGCATTCCTTGACAATGGCCTTTGCCAAGGGATGATTGGAGCGACTTTCTGCAAGCCCTGCCCATGAGAGCAGTTCCGCCTCGCGGATACTCGGCGCCGCTTGCTTTTGAGTGATACTAAATGTGCCATGTGTCAGCGTGCCTGTTTTATCAAAGGCTGCAACCTTCACATGTTGGAGGGCATCAAGAACATAGCCCCCCTTGACGAGGATGCCGCGGCGTGACGCTGCGCCTATGCCGCCAAAATAGCCCAAGGGAATAGAAATAATGAGGGCACAAGGGCATGAGACAACAAGAAGCACGAGAGCTTTATAGAGCCATTCAGAAAAATCTCCTGCCCCAAAAAGCGGAGGCAGCAGTGCCACCAAGGCCGCGGCGCCTACGACAGCCGGCGTATAATATCTTGCAAAACGCGTAATAAAACGCTCTGTAGGCGCTTTGCGTGCATTGGCGCTTTCCACCATCTCTAAGATACGTGCGACAGAGGTATTTTGAAACACTTCAGTCACTTGTATAACGATCGCACTGTCCTTATTGATACAACCCGCAAAGACATGCTTGCCTTCTTCGGCTGTAACGGGCATAGACTCGCCCGTAAGTGGTGCGGTATCAACTTCTGAAACGCCGTCCACAACAACACCATCTAGGGGGATTTTTTCTCCCGGACGCACCATGACAAAGGCGCCAAGGGCAACGTCTTCGGGGCTCATATCCTTGGCATTGTGTCCCTTAGCATCGCAGACATGCGCAATGGACGGCTTTGCCGCGAGCAAGGCGCGAATGGAGTGGCGCGACTTGCCGGCAGCTTTTTCTTGCACATACTCGCCAATACAATAGAAGAGCATAACGCCCACGGCTTCTTCAAGATGTCCTATAATGATTGCGGCAAGGGTTGCGCCGCCCATAAGAGTAAATTCGTTAAAAAAATCTTTTTTCCTTAAGGATTCCCAGCCTTGTGTCAGCACTGTATGCCCGCAAATAACATAGGGCGTGGCGAAGCAGAAGAGGATAATAACACGGTTTAGTGTAGGGCTATCCTCAAGATTTGGATGCAGGGCTTCTCTGAGTAGGCCTATTACCATGAGTAGGGCGCAGATAATCATGGTACGCAAGGTGGGACCGTGTGCTTCCTCATGGTCATGCCCGTGACTGTGATCATGTCCATGACTGTGATCATGGCTGTCGCTGTGACTATGCGCCTTCTTTTCTATAACCTTCTCAATATATGTTCCTTTTTCTATATCATCCGCTGCAGTATTCATAGCTTCAAGCGAGGGTTCAATACTGCTTTCAAGGCGCAGTTTTCGGCTGTCCATGTCAATGCTTGCGCCCTCAACGCCCTCCATACGCAAAAGCGCTTCCTCAATGCGTGCAGCACACGCGCTACAATGTAATTTATGGATTTTGTAAAAATAGACCATTACCTTTCTTCCTTTTTTTCAGTATGAGAGTCTTTGTGTATTATTTCCTCTGCCAGAGAATGGATATAGGCGGAATGTTCGCAGTATTGTACATCCTCATTATTTTCTGTGTTATTTTTCGCTCCTTTTTCGCGTTGCAAAACATCAGCAAGGCGCATATGGTCTTCTTGCACCCTTGTATTGCCTTCTAAGCTTTCTTGTAGCCACTGTAAGGCGACAGATATGGATGTATTTGCTGTTTTTTTTGGGAGTTGATAATATACCCAGCGTCCATGTTTGACACATTCGATGAGTTGCGCTTGGCGTAAAATGGACAAATGCTTTGAAGTTGTGGATGGTGCTAAGTCTAAGAGGGCTGTCAATTGACAGACACACAGGGGGAGTTTTTTTAAGGCCATAAGGATGCGCACACGATTTTCATCGCTCATGGCTTTTGCCAGATTACAAAAATGGAACATAAACCCTCCTACATTTCGTCATAAGACGAATTATAGGATTTGTCTCTCTTTGTCAAGTAAGGTGCAAGAATATGCTGGCAGAAAAAGTGCGCATACTCTCTAACACTTAATATAAATAAATAAATTCAAAAAAAGACATAAGTTTTAAGAGAAAGCATTCGGTAGCTCTTTTTACATGTTAAACAGATGGTTTTTTTGAAGGGGGGTTTGGGGGGAAA
>CAYJHT010000107.1:0-6924 GCA_964369615.1 uncultured Desulfovibrionaceae bacterium | reverse complement strand
TGTCTCAAGAGTCTTTGGCAAACACTACTGAGAATGGTTCACACAATTAGAATGCGTGGGCATGGCATCATATATTGACAGCACATGCCCACAAGGCTATATCTGTGAAAACAGTTGGACTGTAAGGAGGCTTATAAATGTTAAAAACATCTATTATCATTCCTGCCTGGAATTTGTGGTCTTTAACATTAGACTGCCTAGAAAGTATTGCTACGAATTGTCAGGCGCAACTTGCCTTGAAAGCTCTTGAAGTGATTGTCGTAGACAATGGTTCCACGGATGAAACAGCTGCTGCACTTGCTCCTACCCTTGAGCGTCTTTTTGGTATGCATGGCAAAGCTGTACGCATGCCTGAAAATGTGGGCTTTGCCAAAGCTTGCAATGCAGGCGCTAAGGCGGCAAGTTACCCTCTTTTGTTTTTTTTGAATAATGATACTCTCTTAACAAAAGATTGCCTTGTTCCGCTCATTGCTGTTTTAGAGTCAAAACCCAAGGTAGGCATTGTGGGGCCGCTCTTGCTCTATCCCGATGATACAGTGCAGCATTGTGGTGTAGTTGTATGCCCTAGTCTTAAATTTCATCATATATATAACAAATTTCCTGCTACACATCCCGTTGCACGTAAAGAACGTGCTCTTCGCATTATTACCGGTGCAGCCATGCTTATGTCGGCAAAACTTTTTGCGGAGTGTGACGGTTTTTATGAAGAATATCTCAATGGCGGTGAAGATATCGACCTTTGCTATAGTGTATTCAAAAAGGGCCTAAGTGTTGTCTGTACACCCAAGAGCCATATCTATCATCTTGCCAATCAAACCCCCGGCCGTTTTGACCATGATGAACATAATGGAAATATACTTCGTGAACGTCACGGTAATGCCCTTATGCCTGACTATCATCGCATCGCCGCCAAGGATGGCTTTGTGCCCGTCCTTAGCCCTGACTTTGCACTATATATAACCATTCCTGAAGCTAAGGAAAAGGCGCTTACACAGTCTTTTAGTCAGAATTTTAACTTTAAGCGTTGCCAAGAACGCTTATATATAGAACCTTTTTGGCTTGGCGGTTATGAACTTTTGGCGGATTATTATGAAGAGCAAAATATGTTGCCGGAAGCTTTAGAGATAAGAAAAAAACTTGTATGCATTGCACCATTGCTAAAACACTACGATGCGACAACACACATAGCCGCCCGTCTTGGAGATAAAAAGATACTTGAGCAAATGCGTACAAAAAAAGAAAGAATTTTAATCGGGACCGGTCATGACTACATACGGCAATTAGCCTTAGCGACCAAAACATGGGCAGTGCAAAGCAATGATAAATTATTGGAAAACCTTATTGAACATTGGTTACAAGAGTATGGCAAAGCTTAGTATTTACGGCTTGAAACAAAGGTCTTGGTTGCAAAACACTCTTTCAAAGCGAAACATACAATAATAAGCGGAAACAGATTGCCTTGTTTCCGCTTTTGCCATGAGCAAGGAACAGAGGTTAACAATGTGGCGTTCATTATCGTAATTCTGATTATCTTCCCCTTTATTCCTCATGTCTGCGCTCATCCAGTGAGTTCTTCGATGTATTGTAGGGCAAGAGGGATGCGCTGCACAATATCGGAAGCGCCATTTCCACGGGCAGGGAAGCTTTTTTGTGTGAACAGGCCGGCGCGTGCATGAATAATGAGGCCAAGCGCAGCGGCGCGTAAACTTGTTTGCCCGTATATAAGATCATGCTCTGCTTGCTTTAAGCGTGCCACAAGGGCAGCTATGCAGCCTGTGAGCACATCGCCTGAACCTGCAACGGCAAGCGCGGGGATATCATGAGGTAAGACACCTGTCGCCCCGCATCCTTGTCCAAGTAATGCGCCGGCACCCTTGAGAAGCCATACACAGGGCGCCTTGTCTATAAGAGCGCGCAAAGCGTCTTCACGACGTGCTTGGATTGCCGTGGCTGAAAGAGGTGTGTCCGTCACACTGAGCAGACGTGCAGCCTCAAGAGGATGCGGTGTAAGAATATCGTCGGCACGAATGAGTGTAAACAGGGAGCGATCTTTTGCTAAGATATGCAATGCGTCCGCATCGATGACAGCAGGCGGGCGCCGTTCAAGCGAAAGAACAGCGTGCATAAAGGCACGGGCGTCATCGTCAGTGCCCATACCAGGACCAATAGCTATGGCGTGGCATGCGTCTATGCGTTGCAGAAGTGTGTCTGGTAGTGTTTGCGGCCATACCTTTGTATCAAGGGGGAGGGTCATAATATCTGCTATGCCAGCCTTTATGTCGGCGCACCATGCATGAGGCGCTGCCACAGTCACAAGACCAGCGCCTGTACGCAAGGCTGCCATAGCGGCAAGGTGCGCCGCCCCTGTCAACCCGTGTGAGCCACCAAGGACAAGCACATGACCCCACATATTCTTATGACTTTGTGCCTTGCCTTTGGGCATAAGGGAAGCCACCTTGGGCAGACAGGGCGTGTGTCTGAGTTCAACATCCGTCGTCAGAGCGTAGTATGATGCGCCGATGCTTTCGTGGACAGTACGCGGAATGCCAATGGGCTTAATATGTAGCTCACCCGTCCATTGACGTGCGGACGGCATCACAATGCCGGGTTTTGCCGCGGCAAAACAGACGGTTGCGTGTGCACGCACGGCAATAGGGCACGCCTCCCCCGTCATGGCGTCGCATCCGCTTGGGACATCAAGGGCAAATACAAAGGCGCTTTGCGTAAAATCATTTATAAAATGGATGATTTCTTCATGAGACTGGCGCAATACTCCGCTAAAACCCGTTCCTAAAAGGCCGTCAATGACAATTTGAGGCCACGCGCCTTGCCACTTGCTCTCGCGCACGCTGTCAAGTAAATGTCTTAAGCGTCCCACGCCCTTGGGAACACGTACACAAGGCACACCGACCCGACGCGCAAGGCGTACATGCTGGCCTGTGGTGCCGCGATATTCGCTGAGCGATTTCGTATGCATAACACAGGGGCGTGCACCAACATCGTTTAAAAGACGCGCAAGGCAAGCAGCATCGCCGCCATTGTTGCCATTACCCATAAAGAGCAAAACAGGCACATTGCACAGGCTTGCGTATCGCTCTTGCAGCACACAGAGCGCCGCGCGTGCCGCATTTTCCATGAGAGTAAACTCAAGCACGCCGCATTCTATCGAATGCGCATCCCAACAGCGCATTTCCTCTGGTGTTGGCAGGGCTGGAAAAAATTTTTCTATCATGATGTATACTTGGTGTAAGAGTGAAGAAACAAGAAAAAGCTCATTAGTATTGACGTTTTTTTTCTCACCTGTCAAGGTGTACGTCATTTCATTTTAGGGCAAGCCCACGGTATTCTAATTTTGTTTTTTATTTCTCTTAAAGTTTTTTTCTTGGGGGGAAACTTTTTTTAGGAAAAAAAGCTTTCCTCCCAAACCCCCCTTCAAAAAAAACATCTGTTTAGCGAAACAATCGGCGCTCTCAAATGAAAAAAAAGATGTTTTGTGTTTTTATGTAAAAAAACCTGTTTGATATCTTCAAAAGAGTGACAAAATGCAAAAGGATTTATTTAGGGAAACGCTGATTTAATCGAATTTTTGTTCTTTAACAAGGAAAGCGAATTTCGAGAAGCACGCGGTATATTAGACATATATAAGTGTTTCGCAAGATGAGCTTGATGCAGTTAAAGGACAAAAAGGCATTAAATCAGCGTTTCCTTAGAAACACCCCTTAAGTCATCAACCTTGCCACCTCGAAAACTTAAAAAAATATTTTCTTTTAAGTCATTGTATTGTTGAGTATTAAATAGTTGAGGCTGCTTTGCTTAAACATCCAACACACGCCCCTTCAAATAGAAAACTCGAAAAAGTATTTTTCTTTTGTAGAAATATACTTGGCAAACGCGATACTTTGTGCTAAAGTGCACAAAGTTTGATGTGGTGAAAAATACCCTTTCAACATTTTACACATAACTGCTTTTATGAAGGAGAGTTACCATGGCTGCACTTGTTATAGGTCACATGAACCCAGATACCGATAGCATTATTTCCGCCATTGCTGTGGCTGATTTGTACTCTAAACGGGGTACAGAAGCCAAAGCTGTTGCTCAAGGCGCACCTACCCCCGAAACCGAGTTTGTTATGGGCAAATTCGGCCTGACCGCTCCTGAAGTGGTCGCAGATGTCGCAGGACAAAAATTAGTCCTTGTTGACTTTTCCGACCTTGCGCAAGCCCCTAAGGGCATCGGCGAAGCAGAAATTTTGGGCATCGTTGACCACCACAAACTCGGTGACGTCACAACCCCAAATCCACTCGAAATCTGGACATGGCCTGTAGGCTGTACCGGTACAGTTATCAAGTCAATGTACGACTTCTATGGTGTTGAACTGCCAAAGGGTATCGCAGGTGGTCTCCTGTGTGCCATTCTCTCTGACACTGTCATGTTCAAATCCCCCACATGCACCGATGCTGACAAAAAAGCTGTAGAAGCCTTGGCAGCTATTGCAGGCGTTGCCGATGTTATGGCGCTTGGCATGGAAATGTTCAAAGTGAAGTCCGCTGTAGATGGCGCCTCCATGAAGGACCTCGTCTTCCGTGATTACAAAGATTTTGACATGAATGGCAATAAAGTTGGTATTGGCCAACTTGAAGTCGTAGACTTGAGTATCCTTGATAAGGTGAAAGCTGGTCTGCAAGAAGAAATTGAAAAAGTGAAGAGCGAAGGCCGTCACAGCGTTTTCCTTCTTCTTACAGATATCATGAAGGAAGGCTCTGAAATGCTGATCGTTTCTGACGACGCTTCCGTCGTTGAAAAGGCCTTTGGCGTTAAGCCTGAAGGAACATCTGTATGGCTTGACGGTGTTATGAGCCGTAAAAAGCAAGTTGTTCCTAACTTTGAAAAAGCCTTCAAATAGTTTTTAGATAATAAAAGGCCGCACAATTCTTGAATTGTGCGGCCTTTTTTTGTGCAATATAGCTTTTGTAAATCACATGTGTTGTACTTGCATAACAGTGTCAATATCGCGCACAATAGCTCCATCAATCTTTTGCTGTTCTACAAGCTCCTGTAAAATGCCAATGGCTTTTTCATGAGGCATTCCAAGACGATATGGACGAGACTCTGTAAGGGCTTGATAAATATCAATACAGCCAAGCAATCGCGATTCGAAGGATATTTCATGGCCTTTTAAAGCAAAAGGATAGCCACTCCCATCAAGCTTTTCATGATGTTGCGAGCTCCATGTGGTAATATCTTCAAGTCCTCGCACCATCGAAAGCATGTCATAAGTGCCTTGCGCATGCTCCTTCATGACAGTGTATTCATCTGCTGTTAAAGGACCTTGTTTTTCTAAGATACTTTCCGGCGTCATAAGCTTACCAAGGTCATGAAGACCTGCCGCGACAACAAAATGACTTGCATGCTCCTCACTAAAACCATAATGGCGCGCCATAATAGCGGCAATACGCGTGATGCCTTGCGTATGATTGAGCGTAAAATGAGATTTAGCATCAATAATTTGCGAAAAAATGGTGCTGATATCCACCAATTCACGCGGTGGCACGTATTGCATTTGTGTGGGGATCATATTTTTGAGTGTTTCTTCAATATTCTCATCTGCTAAGGAATGCAAAAAGGCTTCATCCACGCATTCCATAAAAAGTTCTACTATATGGGGGGCGTACATGCGCCCTGATTCTTTTTGTATGTGCGCGTAAAGACGCGCGTGTGCTTGTGCGCTGCTTTGTCCCAAATTAAAACGTAGATCTGTATGGTCTGCAAGGCGCAATATGGCAGCGCGGTCATTGATTGCCTTGCCTGCATGTGCAAAAAAACCGCTCCCATCCCAATTTTCATGATGTAAAAGCACAATATCATGGGAATCATCTTGAAAGAAAGGAAAACCTTGCACAGTTTGTTCACCAATGGTACAGTGTGCGCGCCAGTCTTCCATATCAGTCAGTGGATTTTGTGATTTTTCAAGCGAAACTTCCGTCAATGCGCTGTCGTGCAATATGGCACACGTTGCCATATCCATAATGTGAGAAAGGCGCATGTGCATATTCTTGCAAAGATGTACACTTAAAGCCGTCACTCGTCGGCAATGATTATGACTTACACCAACCACTTGTTTTTCCACGTGGTCTAAGGCAGTTGAAAGGGAAAAGAGTAATGAGGTGACATCTAAAATCATACTGTTCTTTCTCCGTGAGGCTCAAAAAACCGTCGGTCAAAATACAAAAGAGAAAGCTTTTCTTGAAAAAGCTCTCTCACCTCAACACACCCTGTGCGTGCTGAAAAGGATAGTTTATAATTCAAGGATATTAAAAACTCAAAAAGAGTCTGCCATACTTTGCAAAACATGGCAAATAGTAAATTTTCCTAATAAAGAGGAATAGTTTTTGCTACTAGATAAACTGCCGTCTTCACAAATGCTTTTTCTCACAACTCATTATATAAACATGAGTGAGATAAATAAATCGTAAGCATATACTTTATAAAGAAAAGAATCAGGAGGTATCATGACAGAACACCAGGGAAAATCCGTTTATAACGTGGCAGATTTTGACGCTGTCCATAATCGAAATGAAATTGTTGTACGTGCAGAACTCAAAAAAATGCTCGAGGAAGAAGAGTTTTATCTAAGCCCAAAGGACGTTCAAGACGTGTACGCCCTCACACTCAATGACTTCCCACCACACTATGTACATAAAGGCACTATAGTACTCGTTCCAAACATCCGCCGCCCGGATATCCTTAATCAACTACGCCGTAATGTTCTCTTTGTACAAAGCAAGCCAAAAGTCTAAAAGATTTTTTTAAGACACTTGGGGGAAAACTTTTTTTGGGAAAAAAAAGTTTTCCCAAAAACCCCCTTTCAAAAAAACCATCTGTTTGACTCGCAGTTGGCGCTTTTTAATGGAAGTTCTTATTAAG
>CAYJHT010000106.1:0-6991 GCA_964369615.1 uncultured Desulfovibrionaceae bacterium | reverse complement strand
AGCAGAGATGGCGCGGGGGGAGGGAAACTTTTTGGCGCTAGCAAAAGTTTCCCTCTCCCCCCCAAAAAAACTAAATAAAAATTTCCGGGCAATCTTTTCACCATCGAGTATGAGCTATGAAGCACACATTCTACCTCCTTATTCTTTGTATATGCATCTTTTGCGTAGTAACACCACCTGCCTTGGCTATGACGCCCGTTGGCGTCAAAAATCCGCATATTATCGTCAATACTCCGCGCACTTCACCCTATGCCGACCATCCAGACCTATGGAAGGGGCGCACTCTCTTGCAAGTAGAGCCGCAAACAATGACGCAGCAAGAGTCTCCTCTTGCGCCTGTAGCACCCGATAACGAACATTTAAAGCTAGGGCGCCCTGAAAATTGGTACCCACAAGGCGACACTTACACAGATGACGACGCCTTGTGGCAAAAGGGCGCGTCCCTTGAGGACGTGAACAGCATAGAGAAACATCGCATAGATGGATCTATACAAAGTAATATGCTTCACATGACAAACACAAAAAACTCTAGCACAGCCCACACAGGGCAGGCGGCGCAAGGTACTCGCACGCACAATATGACCCAAGGCAATATGAAGGAGGAGGGGGAGGTGGCTATTCAAGCTGCTCTTTTAGATGCTTTTGAACAATCATCGGGTTTGTCACTTAATACACGTCCCTCTATTGCAAGACAGCTTGAAGCTTTAGATGCCTATCATCAAGACAACTTGAATAAAAGAAAAGCAAATAAGCCTGCTCCTCCTGTAGCCGGGCGCAGTCTTGACCTAGATACACAGTGGCGCACATCTATAACGGAGCCTATAAAAATTGATGAAGATATTTTAACATCCAAGCGCAATGTTGTGGGCGCGTATGCCAATTTGCAGGGAGACGGCCTTCAAGTCTTTGTGGGACCTGAGTTTCATTTGCCCGAAGGCTCTCCGCTACAGACAACACCGCGCACCCTTGATGACAGTGAAGTGGGCATGGGCATGCAGGTGCTGTGGGATTTTTAGAGAAGCACTGATTTTTGGAAAAGGTATTTTTTGGGAATTGTCTTCCTTGCCAACGTGACAAAATTCAAGTAAGAGGAATTTTGCTAAGAGGCTGTTTCTAAATAAAACATTTTTTTGAAAAGCATGTGGGGAAAGTTTTTTTCCTAAAAAAAGTTTTCCCCTAGAGGGCACAGACTCCCCTTCAAGGATTTCAGAAAAATAAACATAAACTTAAACGTTTAGAAAGACCCCTAGGGGCTGTATCTGTGGAATTTACTTTGGAGATAGTGTTTATATTATGAAGATAGAGTGCCCTGAATGCGAGTTTTGGCGTGAAGTTCCCGACGAGCGTTTGCCACGTCATGCAGTCATTGTAACATGCCCACAATGCGGATATCGTTTTCCCATGTTTCATGAAGAAAGTGAACTTACGGAACCTCTTGTGCCTCACGGCGCCCATATTCCGCATTCCGAGGAGCCACTATACACGCAAGCGCATTTATCGCAAGATCGGGATGCGGTGTCACAGCGTCGCCAACGTTCGCGTGAAGAGGCACGAAGCAGTCAAGGGGGTCATGAACAGATTGACGCACAATGTTCTATACACAGACAAGACAAGCAATACAATACAGCGCATCACAAGGAATATGATGCAAATTATGACAGCGAAGCACCCTTGACTTACGACGATTCTGATGGCTTTGCCCTTGAAAATCCATGGGATAATATTGGAAAGAACGGATATCTTGCCTCGTTTTATCAAACACTTACCAGCGTAATGTTTGCGCCGCAGCGTTTTTTTGCTGGTATAGTGCCACAAAGATCTCATGTCCATATTTTGATTTTTTTTGTTCTTCTCAGCCTACTGCAGATTATTGTGGAGCGTTTTTGGGGGGGAATGATGGCGTCGTATTTGGCCTCTACAGCCATAAACGATCCGGAGCTTCAAGCTTTGATAAGCATGCTTACGCCTCGTCATAATGTATTTTTTTCATTATTGCTGGGTGCTGCGTTGGCGACAGTAAAAATATTTTTTACATCTATATTTTATTTTGCATTTTTTAAGCTCTCCGCTCCGCAAACAGCAAATTTTTCTTTGATTTTTCAAATTGTTGCCTATGCCTCCGCGCCCTTGCTCTTGTGTTTTGTGCCCGCCCTTGGTTCTGTTGTTGGCTTTATCTGGAGCGTTGTATGTACATTGATTGGTTGTCGTTATGCGATGCGCCTTTCATGGGGGCAGGTTATCATCGGCGTTATTCCCTATTATCTTATTGCCTTACCCGCAGTCTTTATTTTTGTCAACAGTATTTGATTTCGTGTTGCTAAGGAGAAAGTAATGAAAGGCTTTTTTCTGACCATGCGTTTAATGTGGCAAGAGGCGCGTAAAAGACATCAATATCGCGCCATGATTCATCCCAAATGTATCGGAGAGGCTGCAAATAACCTTGCATCTCTTGTGCACTGCATGCGCTATCAGGGGTATTTTTCCCTCGAAGAGGCACAAAAATTGCAGATTTTACAGTCAGAAATGGAAAAACTCATTCTTTTGACAGAGGAGACCTCTTTTACGCGTCTTTCCGCAGACAGACGTATGGCACTTTATGCTAGTATACACAGGTCACACGAAAAACTTTTGACTTCCATTCAAGGCTCTCAAAGCCCTACAGTGAGGATACAATGAAACGCTTATTTAGAAACAAACCTGCGTGCGCAGCAGCACAAGAGCATCGCGCGCAAAGCGCAACCATAAGCCCCTTTGCACTGAACATACCCATGTTTTTTCGCACTGTTTGTCTATTTGTGTGTGTTTTGCTCCTGAGCGGATGTGGCAACAGCACAAGTCAATCAGGGGTGAGCGTAAGTATGGAAGGAGAAATGGCAACCCCCTACCATATAACCTACGATGCCGAAGTTGCTGTAAGTCCTGTGCGCGTCTATGTACATCCCAATGTGACGCCCCTTGAGCCACTCCGTGGACTCTTTGTCCCTTTACGCATAACACAAAACATCTCACAATCCAAAGCTATGAGCCGCAGTATAAGCCGTTCTTTGTGGCAAGTGTGGCTATCGCAACAAGCCTTTGCTGCCTTGGAATATGATGAAAAAACAATTCCTTATAATGTTAGTGATGCTCTAGGACTTGCACGTCAACGAGGCGCAAACGTCCTCATCGGTGGCTATATCACGCACTATATTGACGGCGGCACCGCTGGCGACTCCGTTGTCTCCATGCAAATTGAAATGTACGAAGTAGCCACTGGTAACCTTATATGGTCTATGGGGCAAGGCGGTCGTCTCGACAAGCAGCAAGCACAAGATTACTTCCTCGTAGGCGTTCAAGCACGTATGCCAGAGGATCCCGTGAGTTTGACGGCGCGTTCCCTTGCGTATGATATGGGTCTAAAAATTGTAGAGTGGGTAAAGCCCCGACGCCCCGAACCGCCACAAACGGAAGGGCAGACTTTTTAAAAAGGTTGCGTGGACTTTTTCATAAAGATACGAGGGGGAGAAACTTTTTTTCCAAAAGAGTGTATCCCCTTTAAAGAGTCACTTTTTGAGTGAAGTATTTTTCAAGGCCATTGCGAGAAGGCTTTTTTCGCTATGCTTTACTATAAAAGTTTTAAGGAATACACAATGCTGAAGCTCAACCGCCGTACCCTTATGATGGTTGGCTGTCTTTTGCTCTTATACATCTCTTGGGGCTCGACCTTTATTGGCAATAAGATGGCTCTGGAGTTCTTTCCCGGTTTTATTTTTACTGGCTTACGTTTTACCATCGCCGGTCTTGCCTTACTAGCCTACACCTTTATAGTGCGGGAGCAAACGCGCATTGTATGGGCAGATGTGAAGCTTTCCTTACTGAACGGTATTTTCTTAGTTGTTGTGGGCAGTGGTTTTGTGGCTAAGGCGCAAGAATTTCAAGTTCCCTCTGGCATGACAGCCATACTGTTTGGTGCGGCGCCCATTTGGCTTATACTCGGGCAATGGTTGTTATGGGGTGGTTCCAAACCTACGTTCGTACAAGCCCTTGGGCTTATATTGGGATTTTTATCACTGATTGTTTTAAACATCCACCAAGGCATCAGCGCAGATGCCTCTATTTTTGGCTTGTTACTGATTCTTGTCTCTACTTTTGCATGGGTATACGGGTCACATTTTTCACAGCAGCACAAAAATGACAATACTTTGTCTGTTATTCGCTCCTCTGGTTTACTGCTCCTGGTGGGCGGGCTTGAAACGCTTGCTCTTGGTGTGCTTATAGGCGAGCGCGTTGATCTTTTCGCCCTTCCTCTCCCTGCCTTTTTGTCGCTTGCACACTTGACCATATTCAGCTCTATCATTGCCTATACAACATACATCTGGTTGCTTTTCAATGCGCGCGCCATTGTGGCCATATCCTATGAATATGTTGTGCCTGCGGTGGCTGTGATGCTTGGTGCATTCGTTGCGGACGAAGCAATTGACAGCGTCATTATTATTACAAGTTGTGTTATGGTTTTTTCTGTTTTTCTTATTACCAGCCATGACAGGAAATAAATTTAATAAAATTAAACTATTAAAACTTTTCTGGACAAAGCATTAGAAAAAGTCTAAACTTTGCACGTTAAATGTTTAGTACGGATGGGAATATGAAAAAAATATTTTCTGTATTTTTATGTTGTTTTTTGCTCACCGCCTGTGGATCCAAAGCAGACATGTCCACAGCAAGCTTAGAAAATCCTTTATTTATTCCTTTAGTCGAGGACTCCAGTCTTTTTGTCTCAAGCACGAATCTGACGCAGGCACGAGTAGACGTTGCAGGCACCCTCTTAGCTTTTATGCAGAGTGAGTATGATATGCACATGGCTGACAGTGCCGCCGTCGCGGATTATGCAATCCACTTAACCATCGAGAATTTCTCGCATATACAAACTGACAGTCAAAATATCAACGCCGCGGATGTTTTCTTGCCTGCGCTTATAGGCGCTGTGGCGGGTGCGCAATTGGGGCATGATGTTGGCAGCGGCACAGGGCTTGCTGTGGGTGCTAGTCTAGGTGCTGTCACAGGCGCAGGCATTGGTTATGTTGCATCAGGTTCGACGAATCGCGAGCATTGGCAAATGCATGTATCTGTGGATATTACCGATAAAGACGGTGAGAGTTTTATGACGCGCGTTAATGCACGCGTTGAGGGTGATGATATGGATGCCGCAGAGGCAGCACAGGCATTAGAAATTGAAGTTGCTATGGCAATCATCAAAGCATTCCAAAAGAATTTTTAATTTGTAGAGTAGTATATGAGAATTGCTTTTGTGGGTTTGGCAATAGCCTTGTTGGCACTTGCCGCATGCGGTCCCAAACTTTTCCAGCCAGAAGAGCACGTGGCTCTTGTGGAGTTATCGCACAATATGGAGTCGCTTGATCTTGATCTTGGTCAAGGCAAAAAGCTTGAAAGTTTGACAGCCTATGTTTTTTTTAAGGGCAATAATGATGCTGCTCACGCAAGTGTTGGCAGTGCAATGACTCAAGCAGTTAAGGAGGCATTAAAGCAGCAAGGATATAATATTGCTGAGCAGCCAAGTACAGCGACTTGTATTGTTCTTGTGGATGTTCCTTATTTTGGGCATATTTTATCTACGGACATTGAGAGGGCAACGGGTGCAAGCTACGATAGCGCTTTGCCCATGACTATCGAGGGTGCTAAAGGGTCAAAGCACGAGCGTATCGTGCTGATAGCAGATATCTACGTTGCTCTGCGTACTCCTCAAAAGAGTGTGCGTCGTCACGCCCCTGTTGTGACAACCGCTTCACATAAGAGTCTTTTGATTGAGGACAGCGTGCGTCTTGCGAGCATGACTACCGAAGGTGGTTTTTTGTTGGCGGATGTGCAATCGAGCCTTGTAACGCGTCTTGCTCAAGAGTTTGCACGAGAGATGCCTCAACTGTAGTGCGTGTTTTCTCATTTTTAGGAGTCTGTGGAGTGTGTTGCCGTGCACGGCGGCAGTTTGTAACATTCAGCTATTTTTTGTGCTGCTTTGTTGCCGCGCCGTCACGGATTGCATGTGGCATGTATTTGTTTTGAGGTGGTATTTACAAGAGGTATGAGCGATTTATGCCTGAGCTTGTAGTCAGCCTTGCGCTGGTCTGGGCTGTGACCGAATGGGGGGGAGACATTTTCTTAGAAAGTGTTTCCCCTTAATGTTTTTCGGGAGGCGTTGATGAACAAGATATAAATTCCCCTAGCCCGCATAGTTCACAAGCTGGGGGAGGGTGACAGCTTTTCTAAAGAAAAGATTCTCCCCCTTCCAACGCTTTACGTGTGATAGCATCCTATGATTCGTATAATGCTTTGTGATTACATGGAAGATTTTTTGAGTTTTTGCTTTAAAAATTATACAAAGTACAATCTGTGCGAGAGAATAGGCTTAATTTTTATCTATAAATATTTTTAATGCGTATAGGAAAGCAATCGGTAAAAAATGCGGGCTAGGGACATCTATTTGCCAATAGAGACGATGTTTCTATATTTTTATAAACACTAAAAAAAAGACTTGCAAAGTATTTGTGAGTTCTATATAACTCCTCTTGTGCCGAGGTGGTGGAACTGGTAGACACGCTATCTTGAGGGGGTAGTGGCAACAGCTGTGCGGGTTCGAGTCCCGCCCTCGGCACCAAGATAAAAATTTTATAGCCCCGTAAGGTCTCTAAAGCCTTACGGGGCTTAACTTTTTTCTAATTCTCGTGTCTCATGTAGTCTCTTTGACCCCCTAGACATCTCTGCATTCTGGGGGTACGTTAGGGGGTATATAGCATTTCGTGAATATGCGTACCCCCACATACATCTCATGACATCACAGCCAGTTATCGTCGTTTTAGAGAGAGCGAGGGGGGTACTCACATTATTAAGAAAAATGGAGAGGCACACCATGAGCAAGCTCAATGACACCATGTTGCGCACGATTAAGGTAAGCGTCCAAAGCGCTACACCTTCCAAGCAAGACGTTTTTTTGCTATGA
>CAYJHT010000105.1:0-7020 GCA_964369615.1 uncultured Desulfovibrionaceae bacterium | reverse complement strand
AAAACTTTTTTTAGGAAAAAAAAGTTTTCCCCCAAACCCCCTTTCAAAAAAACCACCTGTTTAGCTAGACAATCAGCGCTGCCTCATGGACAATACGAAATAAATTCTATCTACAATATTAAATTCACAGTCTTTATTGAACTTCTTTCCCCTTCTGTTGTGCACGGATGAGGTCAGCTATATGCTTTGCGGCGAGTCGCGCAGCTAATGCATTGGGATGATTATCAATAGGGATGCGATATGCCTCGGGATGTGTTGCAAAATCTGGAAACCATGCTTCCATGTCAATAAGAGGGATACTTTGTGGCAATGGTGGGAGTTTTTGCATAATTTCTGGAGGGTAGGCAAGGGTCGTGAATGTGCTTTCGGGATATGCTCTGTGCAGTTCCTCTGCGCCTTGTGTGATTATGGCGCGTGTGAGTTCAAAGCGTTTTTCCTCTGTGTTAAATGCGCCTAAATGCCGCGCAAGTTGTGCCTTATAAAATGTAAAGATGTAGCTTTTTTCCCACAAGTGTTCATACTTTCCTTCCCAAAAGAAGGGTTTCCTGTCTTTAAAAGTGCCGGCGCGCACGGCTTTTTCGTGTTCGAGGACGTATCGTGGGCCGTCTGTGTCTTCAAACTTGAGTCCTGCCGCGCGATTTTCGTGGGTACGTATGGCGATATAATAGGCGCTCACGCTGTCAAATTCTGACAAGTCCGGCAAGGTATTTTGTATAATAGCAAGCATATGATGAGGGCCGTATCCTGAGAGGGCAAAATTAAAGACGCGATAGTTTGCGCCGAGTTCTTGTCCTAATTGCCATGGGATTGTTTCTGTATCGTTAAGGCCATCGCCAAAGGTAAACGAGCATCCGAAGAGGAGAACGGCGTGCCTTGCATGTGGGTGTTCCGGTGTGACTCGCAGGCCTTGCGGGTTCATAGTATAGCGTGCATTATAGAGCACCTTGCCATCAAGTATCCGCTTTGCTTGCACAGAGCTTGAGGCCTTGCCAGTGTAGCCTACAAGCGGGTGATGTATGATATAGTTTCCGCCTTCGCGTATATGCTCATCGTGCAAGCCTTTATAGTTCCATGTAAGGAAGAATGCATATGCTTCAAAGAGGCTGAGGGGCAGTGTGAGTGAAAAAAAGGCAATAAAAATATATTTTATCCAGTCCTTTTTGACTGCCACTGCCAAGGCAAGAAGGACAATACTGCATAGTATGCCAATGACGGCCACGTCTAATGTAAAGGGCAGGAACAAAAGGCACAGTGCAAGCGCAAGTCCGGCGGCTAGAGCTATTTTGTATGGTGTATTCACAAGAATCCTTTCTATGGTTGGTATTTTATTTAAGATATTTACTTCAAAGAAAATTTCCAATATCTCGTATATATTTTTCTGAGATGGGGCATAGGCATTTTGCGATTTTTTATGCTGGCATTGAGCAAGAATCATAGTAGATTTTGGGAAAATAAGAAGCGCAACACATCTTTAGCAGAGTACATAAAAAACTCGCACTTTGTAAAGACTAAAACATAGTCGAAAAAAGGAACTTAGAGTGCCGCGTGGGTCGCATGCTGTAAACGAGCTTGTGCAAAAAAAATCTTACTTGACAGTCCTATAAAAACAAGATATGTGTTTTTATAAGTGACGAGAGTCTTAACTAAAGAGGCACATATCGTGCCTGTTCTTGATATTATTGATGTTATACATAGTAAGGAGTTTGCATGAAAATCGCGGACAAATTTTCTTCCATAAAACCCTCCGCCACACTCGCTATCAATGCGAAAACTCTTGAGCTTAAAGCTCAAGGTATCGAAATCATAAGTCTGGCTGTAGGTGAGCCAGATTTTACAACCCCCCCACATATTTGTGAAGCGGCAAAAGCTGCCATAGATGCGGGATTTACTCGCTATACAGCCGTAGGCGGCATTATGGACTTACGCAAGAGTGTTGCAACTTACTACAATAATATCAACGCGTCCGTACAAAACAAGACAGACTCACTTGTGCTACCAGAACATGTCGTTATCTCCAACGGTGGCAAACAACCGCTCTATAACATCATGCAAGCTGTCCTTAATCCCGGCGATGAAGTCCTCGTGCCGGCACCCTACTGGGTGAGCTATCCCGATATGGTCGCCCTTGCAAGCGCTGTCCCCGTAAGCGTGCCCACATCCGTCGCCGCCGAATTTAAAGTCACTGCCGCAGACCTTGAAAAATACTGTACACCAAGAACGCGCATGCTCATCCTCAACTCTCCCTCAAATCCCACCGGCGCCATATACACACAAGCAGAACTTGACGCCCTCATGGAATGGGCAATCTCAAAAGAAATTTTTGTCATATCCGATGAAATATATGACCAACTGGTCTATGATGGCGGCACATCCGCCACTGCTATCTCATGGTTCTTACGCCACCCTGAACTTGTCGCTCTGTGCAATGGCGTCTCCAAAAGCTATGCCATGACGGGCTGGCGGGTCGGCTACAGCCTCACACACCCCACATTAACCAAGGCCATTATCACCCTGCAAGGACAAAGCACGTCAAATGTATGCTCCATCGCACAAAAAGCAGCTCTTGCAGCACTTGAAGGCCCCACAGAATTTTTAGATACCCTACGCGGCATATTCAAAGGACGCCGAGACGCAGGCTACGCCGCTATTCAAAAATGGACGAAGGCCGAATGCCCAAAACCCGGCGGCGCCTTCTACTTCTTCATCGATGTGCACAAATACTTCCGACCCGGAATCGCCACAGATGTCGAACTGTGTACAGTCCTGCTCGAAAAAGCGCAAGTGGCCGTCGTACCCGGCTCCGCTTTTGGCGATGACAAATGCATAAGACTGTCCTACGCTCTCGCCGACGAAGTCCTTATGGACGCACTTACGCGCATCGAAAATGTACTGGAAAATGCATAAATAAGCTGTTCATACAAGAGAGGGGAGTGCCTTTATACAAAGCATTCCCTCCCCTTGCGCCCTAAGGACGCCCTCAAACAAAAGCGTCGCGCGCGGGCAAGCTTGTTTCGCAGAAAAAAAATATATAAGAAAAATCACAACAATTGCCTCAAAAGAAACAAAGCAAGTATGCAAAAGGCCTTTTATGATTAAGCGTCCGATACTGTCTAGGAGGGTACCGTGCGAGTAAACCGAGAGTATTCCTATCGTCTCAATAACGCTCTGGCAAAAATTTCAAAAATGCCCGAGATTAACGGTGGAGACTTCTACAAAGCCGCACGCGTCATCGCCTATGAAGGCTGCACCGCACTTCAAGTGACGCGCGTAGGTATTTGGCAACTCGATACAGAGCAATGCGTCCTTCAAAGTATCGTCTCCTATGATGTTGAAACAAAAGAATTTTCCACACAAGAAAACTTCTCACTCGCTGAGAGAACCTCCTATCTGGACGAACTACGCACGCAACGCATCATCTGCACCAATGACGTCCAACAAGAAAGCGTCCTTGCCGGCCTCGACAATAGCTACGACTCGCGCATTTGCTCACTTCTTGACGCACCCATATTTAATGGTTCGGATTTAAGTGGTGTCGTCTGCATCGAACAATTCGACACTCGCAGAGACTGGGACCTTGTTGAACAAGGCTTCGCCTCCTCACTTGCCGACTTTGTCTCACTTGCCATGACAGCCGCTGCAAGGCATGAAGCTATGCTCGCATTGCAAGACAAAGAAAAACGCATGCACACACTCATGGCAAACCTGCCCGGAATGGTCTATCAATGCCGCAATGACCCGCCAGACTATACCTTTACATTCGTAAGCGACGGCAGCATCGCACTCACGGGATATACCCCGACAGAACTCCTGCACAATAATGCACTGCAATTTTTTGACATGATTCACCCCGATGACGTAGAACCCCTCGCCCGCGTTAACGAACTCACACTCAATGTCGGACTCCCCCTTGAAACAAGTTTCCGACTCATCATGAAGGACGGGACCGTCAAATGGATCTGGGAACGCAGCCGCGTCGTCGAATTTAAACCCGATGGGACGCCGCATTTACTTGAAGGCTTTTACACAGATATCACTGAACAAAGACGACTGGAAGCTGCCGAACTTGCAAACAGGGCAAAAAGCACCTTCCTCGCAAATATGAGCCACGAAATTCGTACCCCCATGAACGCCATCCTCGGCATGGCTGATATCGCACTCAGACAAAATCCCACAAATGATATACTCGAATGCCTGCGCAATATCAAAAGCGCCGCAGGATCCTTGCTCACTATCATCAATGATATCCTTGACTTCTCGAAAATAGAATCCGGTGCTATGGAAATTGTGCCGGAACCCTACTATGTAGAATCCTTTATTAACGATATCGTAACACTCATAAATGTCCGCATCGGCGATAAAGAACTCGACTTCCTCATAGAAGACAAACACAACCTGCCACGCATACTCCTCGGCGACAGCATCCGTCTCAAACAAGTGCTCATAAACCTCCTCACAAATGCACTCAAATTTACAAAACAAGGCCACATCCGCCTCCTCCTTGAGGCCATCCCCGTAGGACATGGCAATACCATCGTATTGAAAATGCGCGTGGAAGACACAGGCATCGGCATGAAACGCGAAGACTTGCCCATGCTCTTTGAAAACTTCTCACAACTTGACACCAAGAAAAACAGAAATATCGAAGGCACAGGACTCGGCCTTGCCATCACAAAGAAACTCGTGGAACAAATGGGCGGCTCCATCCATGTTGAAAGCACCTATGGTGTCGGCTCCTGCTTCTCTATTGAATTGCCGCAGGCCGTAGAAGACGCCGCACCACTCCTGCCAGAAAGTGATTTTGCACATATAAATGTAGGCATCTGCCTCAAAAGTGCCGCAAAAGCACAATGTATACATCAAAAAATACTTGATATCGGCGCGAAGACTACAATTGTCGAGACACACGATGACCTTCTTAACAGCACCTTCACACACATCTTCATCGATCACAGCGCACTGCAAACCTTCGACGCCAGAGCCATAGAGCACATCAATATCATCGCCCTGTCAAAAAATTACTTTGAAAGCAAGGACGTTCCAAAAAATGTTGTGATAGCCTACGCACCACTCACAACCATCGTCGTCGCACGCCTGCTTGAAGGAAGCGTCTACTCAACAAGTGACGCCGCCGCTGACGAAAGCACATTCACACTCACCACACAAAATGTCCGCGCACTTGTCGTAGACGATAACAGCATCAACCTCATCATCGCGCAAAGCGTTCTCGAAGAATACGGCGCCACTGTCGATACCGCACTCTCCGGCAAGGAGGCCATAACAAACATCCAACGCGAACACTACGATATCGTCTTCATGGATCATATGATGCCAGAAATGGACGGCGTAGAAACAGCTATAAATATACGAAAATTACAAGGCGAACGATTTACTACCTTACCAATCGTAGCACTCACTGCCAACGCCGTCGGCGACGTCAAAAGCGATTTCCTCAGCGCAGGAATGAACGATTTCCTCTCAAAACCCCTTGTCATTAAGGAACTTGAGCGCGTGCTGCGTCAATGGATCCCCACAGACAAGTGGCAAAATATCACACAAGGCGCGTGATTCGACCTTGTCGTTTCATCTTTTCCCCTATTTTCTCTTTTTATGTGGAGCACATTCATGCAAAATGACAAAGATCTGGTCGTCGGCATTGCCGGCTTTGGAACAGTGGGCACAGGCCTTGTGCGCGTCTTAGAAGAAAGCGCAGCGCTCATTCAACAACGCATCGGACGCCCTATAACAGTAAAAACAATCCTTGTGCGCGACGCCGCAAAAGTACGCGCCTGCGCCCTGCCCGCCGGCGCAACACTCACAACAAATCCCGACTTCATCACGGACGACCCCGATATTGATGTCGTCCTCGAACTCATGGGCGGCATCGACGCCGCAGGAAAACTCATCGCACGCGCTCTCGAAAAGGGCAAACACGTCGTCACCGCCAATAAAGCCCTGCTCGCAGAAGCCGGCGAAGCACTCTTCGCCCTCGCAGCAAAAAAACAACGCTGCCTCCTCTACGAAGCCAGCGTTGCAGGAGCCATACCCGTTGTACAAACACTCAAGGAAAGCCTTGCCGGAAATATTATCACCTCACTCATGGGCATACTCAATGGCACAAGCAACTATATCCTCTCAGAAATGACCACAAATGGCCTCGATTTTGACACCGCACTCAAAGAAGCACAAGAACTTGGCTTCGCAGAGGCAGACCCCACCCTCGATATCGACGGACACGACGCCGCCCATAAACTCGTCCTTCTCATTCGCCTCGCCTATGGCGTCGAATATCCCTACAAAGATATGCCCATTCACGGCATCCGCCACATGAACAAAATGGACATCGCCTTTGCCCGTGAATTTGGCTATCGCGTGAAACTCCTCGGTCAAGTGCGTTGCGTCGAAGGCAAGCTTGAAGCCGGCGTTTTCCCAACCCTTGTCCACCACCGCTTCCTCCTCGCAAGCGTCGGCGGTTCCTACAATGCTATCCGCATGGAAGGCAATGCTGTCGGCTCCCTCTTCCTGCACGGACGCGGCGCAGGCGATATGCCCACCGCATCCGCAGTCGTTGCCGATCTCATGGCAGTTGCACGAAACGCACAGCCCTATAACACCGGATTCACAGAGCAAGTACTCAAAAAAGCAGACATACTGCCCGCATCTGCCTCAAAAGCGCCCTACTATCTGCGCGCCATGGTGCAAGACTGTTCCGGCGTTCTGCGTGATATTGCAGGAATCATGGCAGACGAAGGAATAAGCATTGCCCAAGTCATGCAAAAACCAGAAGAACAAGGCGCAGTCCCACTCGTCTTCATGACACACGAAGCACCCAGCGCCTCCATGGACGCCGCCCTTGCAAAAATTCAAGCCGCCAACCTTCTCGTAGCACCAGCCGTGTGCTATCGCGTTCTTGCATAGTTTTTAAATTTTTTTAAGATATGTGGGGGGAAAGCTTTTTTTATTTTTTATTTTTATTTTATTTTATTTTATTTTATTTTATTTTATTTTATTTTATTTTATTTT
>CAYJHT010000104.1:0-7099 GCA_964369615.1 uncultured Desulfovibrionaceae bacterium | reverse complement strand
GAGGAACGAGCCTTAGGGATACAGAGAGCAGAGCTGTGGGGGGAAAGCTTTTTTTGCCCAAAAAAAGTTTCCCCCCACAAGCCTTTCAGAAAAACCAAAATAAACTTTCAGAAAAGACAAGGCACTCGACACAGCGCCTAAATTAAATCAGCAAGTCCTTGTGCATAGAGCTGAGTGCCCTTTTTACCGTAACCATTTCTTTCAAGGAGGCTATAGACGTGCTCAGCCGTTTTAAGACCGGGTAGGTCGAGATGCATGCGGCGGCATTCTTCGAGGCAGAGGGTGAGGTCTTTGACAAAGTGTTCGATATAGAAGCCGGGTTCGAAGTTGCCGTCGATGACGCGCGGGCCAAGGTTTGTCATGGCGGCACTGCCGGCGGCGCCTTTTGAGGCGGTATCATGCCATTTTTTAAGGTCGAGACCGCATTTTTTAGCAAAGAGCAGGGATTCGCACATGCTAAAAGTCACGCCTGCTACGGCGACTTGGTTGGCGAGTTTTGCGCGTTGTCCCATGCCTGCCTCGTCGCAATGGATGATGGTTTTACCCATGACTTCAAGGGCAGGGAGGACTTTTTGATAGGCTTCGTCGCTGCCGCCGACGAAGATGGAGAGTGTGGCATTTTTTGCGCCAATATCGCCGCCGGTGACGGGCGCATCGACAGAAAGGCAGCCCTTGGCATGGGCTTGTGTGGCGATACGCTCGGCAAGGTCGGGGGAGGAGGTGGTCATATCGCACAAGAGACCGCCTTTTTTGAGGCCATGTAGGGCGCCGTTTTCTCCGAGCATGACTTCTTCCACATCATGTGGAAAGCCGACGATGGAGAAGACCATGTCGCATTGTGCGGCGAGGGTTTTTGGGCTTTGTGCCCATGCGGCACCCATGTCTAAAAGGCTTTGCGCCTTTGCTTGGGTGCGGGTGTAGATGGTGAGTGCGTGTCCTGCTTTCTGCAAGTGTCCTGCCATGGCAAGCCCCATGACGCCGGTGCCGATAAAGCCTATGCGAAGAGCCATATGCTTTCCTTACTTTTTAAGGTTAATGATATCGTTTTCTATGTGTTGCACTGTGATTGCGCCATAATTTTTTGCGCGCTGCGCTTGTAGGTGTTGTTCAAAGAGCAGAACATTTTTATACAGGCCTTGCGCGAAGGTGTCGCCTTTGAGTAATTCGGTCTTGACTTCTGTGAGTGCTGCGTCGAACAGTGCAGGATTTATTTGTTGCACATCATACAGCTTTGATTTGTAGAAATTGAGGGATTGTTCGCGTCCGCTTTTGAGTGTGAGGAGTCCTTTATGTGCTTTCTCGATGGTGGCGCCCGCACTGTTTGCGGCATTTGTCGCGCCGCGTTTTAAGGCATCGGCTTTGTTTTTTTCAAGGTTTATGATGGTACCTTCAACAATGGCGATACGGCTGTTGAAATTGCGGACGGATTCGATAAAAAAGGCGGCGGTGCGTACTTCGGAAGCGGCGACAAGCATTTGTTGTCTTTCAAGGGCGATGTTATTGTCCTTGATGATATTGCGTAAGTGTTGATAGTTGCGTCTTTCGGCGTCTGAGTGCGCTTCTTCTATCATTGTGTCCAGAGTTTCTAAGGGATTTGTCGTATTATCAAGGACAATGGCCGGCGTTTCTCCGGCCTTTTGCCATTCTGCGGCAAGGACTTCGGGTCTGTTGCCACCGGGCGTATTGATGCCGGAGAGTACAAGGCGCAGGCCAAGGTCTCGTGCGCGCACGGGGCCATCGACATGGAAAAAGGCTGCTTCTTCACGGCGTCCGGGGAGGATTTCTGTCGTACCTGAAAGGAAGCTTCCGCCTTTGCGGACAAAGCCACCGGCGGAACCGTGCAGACGACCGCCCAAGGAAAAGCGAAAGACGTCCATGACCATTTCTGCCGCATTGCCTGCGGTATCGTGCAGGCCGAGGCCGTTGGCTTTGCGCGATCCTATGCGTGCGGCATGTTCTTCAATGCGTGTCGCATTTTCGGGACGAAAGACTGCATAATCGACATAGTTTGTGCCTTCAGCCATGGGGAAAAAGTCTTTTTCAATGAGTGCTTGTTTGCTTGTGTTGTGACCGCCGCGGGCGGCATATTCCCATTCGTCTTCCGTTGGCAGTCGTAGAAAACCTATATTACGAGAATCATTTGCAAAACGTGGCAGGAGGTGGGCGTGATTTTGCAAAAGCCATGAGGTGTATTTTTCGGAAAAGAGTTGCGCTTCATACCATGTAATTTCTGTTTTTGGGCGGACATTTTCTGCCGTCGGCGCAGGACATTGACCTGTCATGACAGCGTCCCATTGCAGAGTGGATACTTCATATTTTCCCATAAAATAATAGTATAAATCATCACTTGGCATCATCCCTTGCCACGGCAGTGGCAGGTCGTGTCGGGCGAATGGTGCGGCAAGGGCGGTGGTATGCCTGCTGTCATAGTAGCCGCGCTCAACGGCGCTTGCGTCATCTTGCCCGAAGCGCGTCGTCATATCCCACAAAAAGCCCTTTGCGGGCACGCCAACGGCACGAAAGACCATGCCCATATTGCAGGGCATGGGCAAGATGATATCCTGTGACGCGGGGACAGGATTCCATGCCTCGTCAAGGTTTGCGGCATTTTTGGCACGCAAGGCCGCGCTCGCCGCCGTATGTCCGCCAAATATTAAAAATGAAATACATAAAAGAATAAGAAAGGATCTATATATCACGAATGACCTCCGAAGGTTCGATGTTTGCCGCCCGTGCTGCAGGCACAAGCGTTGCTATACATGACAAAGTGACAACAATAAGAACGCCTATGGCAAAGTGGATAGGGGGCAAGGAACAAATATTTTCAAGCCCTTGTAAATTACTCGCAAAAAGCCTGTCAATAAGTGAGGCCGTGATAAAATATAACACTGCCGCCAAACCGGATCCTAGGAATGCCGTCAAAAGGCTTTGACATAGGGGAAAAGCCATTATGTTACAGGAAGTATAGCCTAAAAGGCGCAAGATGCCAAGGTGTCGTTCCTTTCGTCGCACAGCGGCAAGGGCATTGCTGCTCGTAGACGCAAAAAAACCCAAGGCCGCTGCGCCGCCTATAAGCCCAAAAATAAGCGTTAGTGAGGTGTCTAAACTCTTCACGGTGGCAATTTGCTCTGCTTGTGTGTAAACATCTATGCGCTTTTCATGAAAATATGCTTGCAAGGAAACAACGTCGTCCAGCGTTCGCGCATAGAGTCTAAAAGCTGGATATATACGCTCTGCATCTGGCAGGGGATCGCCTGTCCAGCCCTGCGCTTCACTAAGACGCGCATCGCCTTGCGGCGCACGACCATCGCGGAAATCTTCCGTCGCCTCAAGCAGGGCAAGGGGGATAAAGGCGACGTCCTTTTGCTGTGCCTCCAGCGGAAGGACACTTGCCACCCATAAGGTCACTGTCGCGCGTTCAATATTCCCCTGACGCGCGCGCTCAACTCTGCCATCTAAAAGCGCGCCGGCCTGCACCTTAAGCTTGCGCGCCGCCTCCGCAGAAAGACTCACGGCAAAAGCGTGCTCCGGCGCAGCAATATCAAGAGGAGGCGGCGCAAAACGTGTCATGAGCACATCACCCGTAGCCGTCGGCTCAAGCGAGACCGTCACACGCCTAAGCATCGACCCATCCTCATGCGGCGACAAAGCCATAGTCGCCGCAATAGAACGTGTTTTTGGCAGAACAAAGGCGACGTCCGAACGCTGCGCAAGCTCTGTCAAAAAAGCTTTATTATAATGACCGCTGGCAACGGGAATAATTTCAAGATTATGCGGATTATTCCTGAGTCTGTCCGTCATGGTGCTGATAACGCCAAACTTGACGCCATAGAGAACTAAGAGAGGTGCAAGCACAGCCGCCAAGGACAAGACCGCGCACGCAGAAAGGAGCCTTTCGTGCCCATAGTCTTTGAGTGCTAAAATGCAGGATTTAAAAAACATAAGACTTCCTTCCTTCTTTAAGCGGGCGACGAGGATGATGGCGTATCCTTGCGCGTCAGTGTGGCGCGGATATGTCCGTCTTCTCTGGCAAGAGCAAGGGGGACAAGCGTAAAGCCCGCTGCCTTCGCCGCATCGGGAGCGTGACTCACCATGACAATGGCAATGTCTTTTTGCTGGGCAAGGCTGACAAAGAGCGACATAACCTTATCCGCATTGAGTGGGTCAAGGGAGGCGACGGGTTCGTCCGCTAAAATAAGCTCCGGATTGTGAATAAGAGCGCGTGCAATAGCAAAACGCTGTCGCTCACCCACAGACATCTGTGCGGGTTTTTTGCGTAAAAGATGTCTAATATCTAAGGCGTCTGCGATTGTGTATATGTCGTCCTTTGTTGCGTGCGGGCTTGCGACGCAGATGTTGTCGTGTCCTGAGAGAAAGGGGAGAAGACCGCCTGTTTGTAAGATATAGCCGATGTATGCTTGACGAAGCTGTGCGAGCGCATTTCTTTTCCTTTTCTTCCAGAGTGTGAGAATGTTATGTTCTTTGAAGAAAAAGTGTGCGTCAAGGTCTTTATTGACATGTTCTTCGGGCTGTAAAATTGCTGCCATAATATCAAGCGCCGTACTCTTCCCACAGCCACTTGGCCCCACAAGAGCCACTCGCTCACCACGCCCTATAAAGAAATGCTCAATATGCAATGTATAGCCGTCGCCCTGCGCGCGTTCTTTATGCAGATGCTGTAATGACAAAAGTGTGTTTTGAGGCATGCTCTATCCTTTGCGTAAAAAACGTATAGTTATTGGGGGAGCGGGTGCCAATCGCCAATGCTGATATAGTCCGCCTGTGTCAGTGTGGGAATAAGCCCTGTCGCGTCCATGACGTCGACAAGGCCGCTCAGTGTCACTCCGTACACAGGGGCCTGTGTGTGTAGCCACTGCAAAAAGCGTCGCACGCGTAAGAGCATGGCATCCACACTCTTGCGCGTTGGCAACGAGGGTGTAGCGCCCGGCATCAAGGCCGATGAAGGCCATGTAAGACACAGGACACGTTCGCCCCGTGCCAAAAGAAGCCTTGCCGCTGTTTGCATAGAGGGGAGGCTGTGAGACAGGGGATTGGGCGTCATAACCATTGCACGATGCCATGCGTTTATAAGAGCCGAAGGCGCCGCGTGCAGAGTGTTTTGCACTGTGCGCGAGTGTATGAGTGGTACGGATGTGACCGGCACTTCAATGATACGCGTATCGCCTACGTGACAGGCATAGGGCTGTGTGGGGGCACAAAAATGATTGCGCCAGTTTTTTGGAGAGTGCCACGGACGGACAGAACTGTCGATACGCACGCCGTATTCTGCAAGGATATTCCATAAACCTTGCGCCATGTCCCAGTGCCCCATACGGAATATGTCCACAGGATGCCCGCAGAACTGTTCCGCGGCGGCAAAGAGCTCTCGAAATTTCTGGTGCATGATATGACGAGGCACGTCCTTTGCCGCCGTGTATGTAGGCATATACGTCTGCTTTTTCTCTATATCACTGTGAGGTGGTGTGCTCCAATAATGTAGATGAGCGCCAATTTCTGCGCCCCACGCACTGCGCATACGCTCAAGCACGCGACAACTCAACGTCTGTGTGAAGGCAGCGTGTGAGCACATAAGCGTCAAAGGAATATTGCATTCTGTTGTCAAAAAAGCGAGTTCCGGCAGAAAGGCGACGTTCTCTATGGAAGGAAAACGCGGGTAAAAATCCGAAAGCACACCTTCTTCTTCGACATCTATAACGATGAGCACATAGAGAGCTTCTTTTCTCATGCTCTGTCCTCTTTTTGACGACTTTCTGTGTGGGCGCAAAAGAGCCAGCACATGCGGTTCATATTGTTTTCACTGTGAAACATATCTTGTACGAGCGCATAGGCATGGGAAGCCATGTGCAAGGCTTTGTTGCGGTCTTCAATGAGACTGCGTATAGCTTCAGCCAAGGCCGCGGCGTCGCGCTCCGGCACAAGGCGGCCTGTGTCTGCGTCGCGCACAAGATCGCTCATACTTGCAACGTCTGTTCCTACGACGGGCACATGGTGACACATGGCTTCAACGACAACAGTGGGCAGGCCGTCGGAGGAGCCGCGTTTTGCTTTGACGATACTCGGCATGACAAAGATATCGCTTTGCATAAGAAGCTCCGCCACTTTATCATGCGTCACAAAACCTGCCAACGCAACATAGGGCGCAACTTTTTGCTCCTTAACTCGGGCTTGCAATTTTCCCATCCACGCGCCGGAGCCGGCAATGACGAGTCGTACAATAACGCCAGAATCCACCAGAAGGCGGACAGCGTCAATAAGATACTGAAAACCTTTTGTTTCTATGAGTCGCCCAATGGCAAGTAATGTATACGGTGTGCGCATGGGAACGGGCGCACTGCCGCGCGCGGGGAGCGTTGCCACATTGTATACAAGGTATAATTTTTCATGGGCATCCTTTGGCAAAAAGGAGGCAAGGTGCGGTATATTGAAGTAAGAATCTGCGCGTGCAAAGGCGCAGTCGCGTAATTTCTCTGCGAGAAAGCCGTCCGGCGGACGAACGTCACCTGCTCTTGCCGTGAATGAAAAGGGCAGTCCATCTAGCTTATGTACGACCCATGCGGCAGTGGCAGGGCCGTTCGCCCATGCGGCGTGCAGATGTTCTATGCCCATATCCTTACAGCGCTCTGCAAGATAAAAACCGCTAAAAGCTGCCCAAAGATTTTCAAGGTACATTTCAGCATCACGCCAGCGGCGCCACAAAAGAGTGCGCATAATAGAAAGACTTTTTCGCGGTTCACGCACAAAGCGTCGTCCAAAGGCTGCAAGAATATGGCCTACGCGCCGCGCGCCAAAGCGTTCAACAGGAATTGTATTCTCTTCTATATGTGGTGCAAGGTTTTTAAATTTTTTGTCATAAAGAGAAATGACACTGACAGGCAGCCCGCGTTTATAAAGCGCATCCACCTCATAAAATATAAAGGTTTCAGAAGAAAGCGGAAACCAAAGCGCGACATAGAGTGTCTTTGGAAAACTTCGCATCAGAGGCGGAAGTTCTTTTTTTCGTAAAATATCTTGTATATACATGAAACTCTTTCGTCCTATATGTATCACATGTTCACAATCGACAGCATGTGCTTTTGCA
>CAYJHT010000103.1:0-7113 GCA_964369615.1 uncultured Desulfovibrionaceae bacterium | reverse complement strand
CATCAGAGACGTCGGAACAAACTTGCCCAAGGTACCCGGCTCCAGCCTTGCCGGCATCGTGCGCAGTTATGTGACCATGACCCTTACCGACGCGCACGATAAGGAAAACGCCATAGCCTGCGCCACAGAAAAAAATGATAGTAAACGCGGCAATTGCGGCTCTTGCACTGTCTGCCGCCTGTTCGGACATGCCGCCCATCAAGAGGAAAGCAGCAAGAGCAGTATCGGTCTTCTCCGTTTTTATGACGGACGCATTGCCGCCTTTCCCGTGCATACACTGGCGGGCACAGTGTGGGTCACAAGCCCGTCCACCCTCGCCGCTCTTGGGCAGAGTGCGCCGTGTCAACCGCCCCACGAAGGCTTGTGTGTGAACTTTGAAATGCCCGGCGGCGCACAACAGCTCAACCTCGGCTGGCTCTATATGCCGACACAGTTTCACGAAGGCGCTTTTTTGCCTACACTGCCCCAAGACGCTGACGGCCTTTTCGACCGCCAAGTGCTGGCACCGGACTGGCTTTTTGCAGAAATCGTCAACAGTAACTTGGAAGTGCGCACGTCCGTTTCCATCGACTTTGCCACAGGCGCGGCGGAATCCGGCAAGCTCTTTACCTATGAGGCCATCCCCGCCGGCACGCTCCTTGCTTTTGATATGGAAGCGGACGAACACCGCGGCGCTCAATATGGCTGGGATGCGCAGGACATGCAAGACATGCTGCGCCCTGCCCTTAAGCACTGCGCCCTGCTTGGTATGGGCGGCATGACCACTCGCGGCTTTGGACGCGTGCGTTTCCTCGGGGAGGACATGTAATGAGCACCGTATTTAACTTAGAACCATTGTGTGCTGACTATGGCATGCGCCTCATGATGTATGGCGCAGATTTTGACGACTATGAAAATGTCATCAATAAATCGCTGGGCATCTTGGTGGAAAACGGCCTCTATGCCATGAGTGTCTTCTTGCTGTCGTGCAATAAGCCACACTATGGGCAACACGTTTTGCGCACACTCAATGACATGTGCAGCGATGAAAATATGCCCGTGCGACTCTTGCCGAAGGCACCGGGCAATAAGGCTTATGATGACGCCCACGCGCAACTCAGCGCCATGCGCAGCCTCACAGCCTCCTTAGACACACTCATTTTGACGCGTAAAATGGTGGAACAAGCGCTCACATTTGGTCGCTATCATTGCAAGGCACTCAAAAAAGAGGGAAAATCATGACATGGCACGCACATAGAATACAACTGACCTTGCGTAGTCCTTTGCATTGCGGACAGCTTCCCATGGGATTTGTGGCGCGCACCCACGCCTTTGTGCCATGCCACTTGCCCTTTTTCGCCATGGTACCTGCGACGGTGGCGCTCCTCGGCATGCCCGACCGCCGCGCGTCCTATATGGCTGTCCAAGGACTTTTTGAGCACTGTCTTCGCACGACGCCCCTTTATATTTATGAAGACGCGCCCCTCTTCCCATGGGACGACACACGCTGGCAGAGGGCAGAGCAGGCCTACTTGTCATCACACTACGGCGTCACACTGGACTGGAAAAAGCGCAGCGCAGAAGAAGGCAAGCTCTTTGAGACGGAAGTCATTTTGCAACACGCAAAAGGCAGGCACACACCCACTGTGCTTGACGGTGCCGTCTTCTTTCGTGCGCATGAGCATGAAGACGTAACCTTTTTGGCAGAAGGCGCCGTGCAAAAAGGGGATGTGACCGTTTCTCTTGTAGACATCCTTTCTCACATGCGTCTTGGCGGCAATGGGACGCGAGCCTTGGCGCGTCCGGCTTGTGCGTCGCTGTCTGCCTACGAAGGGGACTTGTGGGGACAATACGCCCTGTGCCTTGATGCGGACATGCCGCGCATCATTGTGAAGCCGGGGGAATGCGGCCCTCTTCCCTTGCGTCATTTTGAAACGCGTCATATTCGCGGGAAGGCCGCTGTACTGACTGGGCGTTTGTACGATGCAAAACGCGGCGCAGGTCTTGCCATGGACACGGCAACAATGGCGTGGCGTGAAGGGTGGAAGAGCGCGGAAGAGCGCATGGTGAGTCTGCAATATCCACGCTTTGGGGTGGCTGTGTGAGGAGCGCGACTCCTTAGCAAATAAAACACCATACATCTTGTGGCGCCAGTTCTTCGTTTCCTGTGCGGAAGCTGGCGTCGCTTGCGTGCCATATGTCAATGAAACCACTCTGCACATCGAGTTCATCAAGTCGTGCGTGGAGCTTTTTCAACTGTGGCTTTTCGATATAACACAGCCAGACGCTGTACTGCACTCGTTCGCCAAAATGCTGCAACACCTTCACCACCGCACGGCGCTCTTTATCATCAGAAATATCATAAGCGACAATATACATGATGACCTCCTGTGGGGATGTACCTTACGTCCTATACTTCGCAAGTAGCACAAACTTGCCCCTTCTCAAAGTAAAATGTGTCATATAAGGAATTTTTTATGAACTTGTACCAAGAGGCCTTGTATTCGCTTTAAGTTGTTGAAATGTTAGATTTTATTCAGGTGCTTAGGCGAGGAGTTTTTTGCAAAAAATAAAGTTTATATTTTCAGATAATTACAGACCCCCCCTTTTAAAATGCAACTTAGGTGTAAAATTGAGCGCTCAAACAAGGGGGGGTCTGAAAAAATGCCTTGCAAAGCCGCATAAAATAAGGCTATAAAAACCTTGCTCCCGCAAGGGTGTTCCCCAGCGCTGGGGGTTGTGACTCGCTTTTCTTTTGCACGCTTAAAGTATACCGCATTCGACCCGCAAGGGTGTTCCCCAGCGCTGGGGGTTGTGACTCAATCCCGATATGGAATAACTCATGGCTGAGAGCAATCCCGCAAGGGTGTTCCCCAGCGCTGGGGGTTGTGACCATCGCTGACGGTGTAGTACTTGAGAATCTCTACGTCCCGCAAGGGTGTTCCCCAGCGCTGGGGGTTGTGACCATCTCAATTCCTCCGGTAAGTGGTTGCCATGTCCTTCACCCGCAAGGGGGTTCCCCAGCGCTGGGGGTTGTGACTCCTCGATGGGAGGTAACGTAGCTTTGTTACCCGTATTTCCCGCAAGGGTGTTCCCCAGCGCTGGGGGTTGTGACGCAGTTGACCTTCTTCTCATGACTTTGCTCTCTACCTCACTCCTGTGCTCTTCAATCCCATTGGCAGTGTTTTCGCAAGGCTAGTTGCTTTGCAAGTGCGACTCTGCCCGTCACTGTTGATTATATTGTCAAATATATATACAGAGAGATGAGAGAGAGCTATAGATAATGCATTTTACAGTAGCTGGCATTCAATGGGATAGCGGCAATTGGCCTAAATGCCACAAGCACGGAGTCACAAAAAGAGAAATTGAAGAACTTTTCTTGATGTCACCCAAAATTTTTCCCGATCCGTTTTCAGAAGAAACGCGGATGAGGGCGATTGGCAAGACATCATCGTCGAGACCTCTGCACAATTATTTTTGAGCACAAAGGCCGATATGTCAAAATCCCTACAAAAATGTAGAAAAAATAATTGTGCAGAGGTCTCATTTTATTAGACGCGCATTGGAAAAAACCGTTGTAAGCATGTAAGCCTACGCAAAATAATAAAAAAACATGCCGAAGAGCTTCCCCTCCGGCATGTTCTCTCTCAAAACAATATTTGCAAAACTATCGATAATTAAAAGGCAACACCGCCTTCACAAGGGCAAGGCCGCTCAGCGCGTCTGTTTGTAAGTGCGCGATGCGCTCTGCCGCGCAGGGCATGTGTTGTAGGAATGAAGACACATACTTTTGCACCTTGGGATCGTCATGCTGAAACTCCAAGGCCGCAAGCCCCAAGGTGACGCCGATAAAGTCAACCGTGGCGCCGCTCATGGCAGACCAGCTAAAGTCGAAGAGGCTGTCCATGAGCGCGTCTTTTTGCGCCTGCGCAGAGGCGGGCAATAAATACCAACGATACCACTGGATAAGAGGCCACGGATGCCCTTGCCCAACGCCCACATCCTCCACGCACCAACGCTGAGAATATGCGCAATACGCCTTTTTTTCCTCATCTGTGCCATATTCCGCCAAGTAACGCACAAGCGCATGGTGGAGATAACGCCCCGCCGCGCTGCCGTGACGTGCGTATTTATGACACGCATCAAGAATACGTTCACCTAAAGCATTCTCAAGCCTTTGTACGCGTAAGGTCTGGCGCAGGTCATAAGGCATGGCGGACGCATTGCCAGAAATGTCCATGGCCGCAATGGCCGCATAAACAGACGTTTGTTCTGCCTGACGTTGCCCTTCGCGCGCGTCAAATTCGCTCAATTTGGCAAAAAGCCCCAAGGCCTCGTCAAAATACTGCAAAGCTTCCGTGAAATTTCCTTCAAAAGCGGCATACTGTCCAAGGCTACTGAGAATCTTTCCGTCCCACAGGGCAGAACCAATGCAAGACCCGCCGGCATGGGGATTCCACGGGGCAAGGCATTGACGCGCGCTGGTAAAGTCAAGAGCATTGGCGTGACTCACCGCAATACGCAAGGCCGCGTGGTATTGTGCTTCCGGCCTCAGTTGTGCCATGTTTTGCGACAAAGATTCTAATTCGCCGCGCAATTCATGCACATGAGGGGAAATGTCCCCTTGGTGATTGTATTCGGCAAGCTCTGCCAAATTCCAAAAAAATTGTAAACTTGGTGACACTATTTCCATTTGTCCCATACGGGAAAGCCATGCGCATTGCCGCTCAAGAACGGTGATGTCATACTCCTTGCTCTCCAAATATGCGCTTGTGGCTACTATATAGGGACGCCAAAGCTCTTCGTCCTGCATGCAACGCTCTTGCAAGAGGCGCAAGGCATTTGCTGTGATACTGCCTTGTTGTGTTCGCTCTTGCGTCAGTCGTCGCCATTCGTCACCGCTCAACATATCACCGCCAAAGATTTTTTCCCACAAAGGTAAAATGTCTGAAATATTCGACAGGTAGCACGCGCCTATCAAGCCGCTCTGTGCCAAACCGTTTTTAATTTCCTTTGTGGGACTGCCCCACATATAGGCCGCCACATCTGCCCAACCTATATGTCCCGTGCCCTTGCTCACAAATTCCATATCCGTGATCTCAATACGGCGACGACGCGCTGCATCTTCTTTTTCCCTTTGCACTTCAAAGGTTTTTTTGAACAGGACAATGTCTTGCTTGGCATTGTAGGTGCTGCGATTTTCGATGCACACACGCAAGCGCACGGGCGCATCTTCCATGAGCGGCAACAAGCGCCATACCCATGCAACCAGCTCTTGCACAGAGGCAAACCACTGTTCATGCTGCATGTGGTGCAAGTCCTTTTTCTCTAGCCCCAAGATGCCGCACTTTGTGGACAAAAGCTCGTTAAACATATTCAAAACCGCCGGCGTGGACTTTGCCTTGCAGTGAATATCCTTTTCCAATATGCGCAAGGTCGTTTTTTCCGGCAACAAGACGCCCACCACTTTTGCATTGGCATCGCTCGTCGTTTTTTCAAAGTCTTGACCTGCTTCATCAATATAAAGAACCCATCCTGCTTCCGGTTCAAGGCATTGGATGCGGTGTTCTTGCGTCGCAGTCACGACAGGCACGACGTTCTCTTTACACGCGGCGATGATTTCTAACAAGTCCTTACTGGATCTTTGCGCATCTTGCCCATAGTGCTTTACTATGCTTTCTACATATTCTCGCGCTTTTTCTGCGCTTTGCGCGTGTGTCATTCTTTTGCATATATGCTTGCTGACAAAGAGAATGTCCTTCACAAATTTTGTCATAAACCATCGATGATGCTTTTGTATATCTGCCCAAAAGGCTAAGACGTTCGCATGTAGGGGGTCATGTTGTGCCAAGAGCTTTTTCAAACGATTTCCAAAATTGACATAGGTTGCGCCGCGGCGTTCCATGCTTGCAATATCTTCTTGCATGGTGTGCGCCGGAATGTGCTTTTCGAGTTTTTTGAGTTCACGACGCGCTTCTTTTTCCATTTCGGGCTGTTGCCAGCTTATGCCATTGCGTAATTGGATGAGTGCGTCGTCATAGCGCGTTTTATGTGCATATGAGGGACGGGCATTGTCCTTCATGGAGCTCATGGACGATTGGAGTGCCTGCAAATTGAGTCCTGCGGGCGCGGCCTTGCTTTCTGGTGCGGGGGGCGGTGTCGCTTGCGTTTTTGGCGCGTGCGTTTTTTCTGCGGGGGGAGGCGAATAAATGATTTTTGCAGGTTTTGGCATCACTTCCGACGTGATTTCTGCTGCAATCTCTGGGGTAATGTCTGGCGCAATCTCTGGGGCGGGCGCTGGCTCCGGTGGTGTGGCGACGGCTTTTTCCGGCTCCTCCGCCACAGGACTTGCGCTTTCTTCAGAAACAGGTATACTCTGTCTTGCGAGCCATTGCTCTGCCGCGCTGCTGTCCATGTCGTCGCGTCGCATTTCTTCCAAGCGCTCATGCAAGCCTGAAAGACGCGCCGCAAGGCTTTTCACGTCACCTGCCAACACGCGTATTTCTTCGTGTATGTCTGCATACTCTGTGAACGCGTCCACATTTTTTTCAATGCTTTCTTCTGTTCTGCCAAAGAGTTGTAGCAACTTTGAAAGACCAATACGAAAATTTTTCTGCATCGTTTTTGAAAACACCGTAAAACCTCCCGTAAATGTTTGTGAGAGCGAGTACGCTTATTCTGCTTCCATATGTTCATTGGCACCCTAACAAAAAGCACACTTTTACACAAGGAGAATATCCATGACAGCAACGCATCATCCACAACGCGGCGACCATGTAATGTCCCCCCGAAGCGTCTACACCCATCACGGCATCTACCTTGGCAACGATGAAGTCATGCACTACTTGTGGGAGGAGGGCGTCATCATTGACAGCATTGAAACATTTTGTGCCGGTGAGGACTTATATGTTGTACCGCATAAGTCTCGAAGTTATACAGCAGAAGAGAGCATTGAGCGGGCATTTTCGCGCATTTTTGACAATAATTACAATCTTATATTTAATAATTGCGAGCATTTCGTCAACTGGTGCATTGAAGGGTGGCATGTAAGCGCACAAGTCAATAAGGCGGCTCTGCTTGCTGTGGCGACGCCCATTGTTGTCCGTGAAGCCGTGCGCAGGACGGCGGTGTTTG
>CAYJHT010000102.1:0-7119 GCA_964369615.1 uncultured Desulfovibrionaceae bacterium | reverse complement strand
ATTTTCAAGTAACAATTCTCATTTCGTTTTTTTGGGGAAAACACTTGGGGGGAAAGCTTTTTTTTTCCTAAAAAAAAGTTTCCCCCCAAGTGTCTTTCACAAAAATCTTTTAGACTTTACAGGGCACTAGTGCCTCGTATTTTCAAAAAATCTCATGGCAAGGCGAATTTTTGAAAGATTCGTAAAAAACACCTTTGACAAGTATGTAAGACTATTGCTATTCAAAACGTATGTTTTTTGTTGTTATTTTCACAAGCTACTAAGGAGACTTGCTATGCCACGCCTTCGAGAACATAAAAAAATTTTACGCCAATGGCTTGAAGCTGAACAATGGGAAGAGTATATACATAAAATTGAAGATATGGAACCACGCGAGGTCACAGGGCCTTTGCTCTCCTTTTTACTTCTTGGCGGCGAGATGACGCATAGAGCTGCTCTTGCTCTTGGTCGCAGTCTTTCAAAATTGGCGACCACGGAGAAGGAAGCAGCGCGCAATATTATGCGGCGACTCATGTGGCATATGAATGAGGAGTCGGGAAATATCGGCTGGGGGATTCCCGAAGCCTTCGCAGAAGTACTTGTCCATAGCACGCCCTTGGCCAAAGAATTTCACCCTATCCTCCTTTCGTATATAATGGATACGGGACGAGACGACAATTATTGCGACCACGCACTTTTACGTGTCTCTTGTCATTGGGCTGTAGGGCGTTTGGGGGCTGTGCGTCCTGAACTTTGTCAGCGCGCTGTGCCGTGGCTTGTGCGTGCTTTGCAAGACACTCACCTGCCTTGCAGGGGGATGGCGGCATGGGCGCTTGGTCAGTGTGTGATTGCACGAAAGGATATCGTTCCTGCGTTTGACGCACATGCTGCTGTGCGTGTTGTGGCACTTGATGAGGCAGGCAGTGAGGTTTTTTGTAGTGTCTTTGAAAAGATGCGCTTACAGGAAAAAAGTGTGATGTGCTTGGCGAAGGAAACACTTTCTCTCTTGTAAGGATTTTTTTGAGCTTTTTCGGTGATATGTGGCGTGCCTGCTCATGTTGAGTGTTCTGAAAGGCTTTTGGGGGGGAAACTTTTTTGGGAAAAAAGTTTCCCCCTAAAAGTTTTTAAAAAAATTAAAATAAAAAGGATAAAACATGCAAGCATTGAATATCGTGGGATTTAAAAACTCTGGTAAAACGACTTTGACTTTGTTATTGGCTGAGGCATTGGAAGCGCATGGTTATCGTGTGGCTCTTGTGAAGCACAGCCATGCTTCCTTGGACAGGGAGGGGACTGATACTGCGCGTATGCTTTCCAGTGATGGTGGGCGCGAGCGTATGGTGCTTGCTCTTGCTAAGGGAGAAAGTGCACTTTTTTGGAATAGTGAGCAATCTCTTGCGCATATGCTATCGCTTTTGGAGGCGGACTTTGTCTTGGTGGAGGGTGGCAAGTATATTGATTTTATGCCACGCATTATGTGTTTACGTGAAGCTTGTGAGGCTGAGGACTTGCATAAGGGCCTTGCGATTGCAAGTTATGGTGTGAAGTGTGATGCGTGGTGTGCTGTGCCTGCCGATGCGCAAGTTGCTTTGGGCGGTGATATTGGGGTGCTCGTGCAGAGGATTGTGGAGGGTGCTTTTGTATTGCCACGTCTGAATTGTGGCGGGTGTGGGCATGAGGATTGTTTTGCTTTTGCCCGTGCTATTGTGGATGGGGAGCGCGATGTTCGACAATGTGTGGCTTTAGAGTCAGCTGTTGAAGTGACATTTGAGGGCAAGCCTGTGGCGCTTAATCCATTTATGGCGCGTCTTTATACTGAGTTGTTGCGGAGTATGATGCGTGAGTTGAAGGGCGTTCATGGTGGGCGTATCAACATTGCCTTTGATATGTAATTATTTGGGGTCTATATGCTTTTTTCATTAGGGATTTTTCTTGCATGTGGGGCTATTGCCGGCATTTTTGCGGGGCTTTTGGGTATTGGCGGTGGGATTATAATTGTACCGATTTTAACCTTTGTCTTTCCATTGATTGGCGTACCAGCGCCCCTTGTCCATCATTTAGCCTTGGGGACGTCTTTGGCAAATATTATTATTACATCTCTTTCCAGCGCACGTGCACATCATAAGCATGGGGCGGTGCGTTGGGAGATTGTGCGAAGAATTACACCGGGGATTATTGTTGGTACTTTCTTGGGTGGGATTATTGCTTCGCATTTATCTGCGACTTTTTTAAAGGGTTTTTTTGCGTGTTTTCTTTATATTGTTGCTATTGAAATGCTTATTGGCAAGAAGCCGGAAGGTAGTCGTCAGGTACCTGGCGTATGGGGCACGAGTACTGTGGGCGGTGTGATTGGCATGTTATCAGGTTTTGTTGGGATTGGTGGCGGCACTATGTCTGTGCCATTTATGACATTTTGTAGTGTGCCTATGCGTGCGGCGGTAGCGACATCTGCTGCGATTGGTTTTCCCATTGCGGTCTCGGGCACTTTTGGTTATATTATTGGCGGTTTTGGTATTGCGGATTTACCGTCTGGCACTCTTGGCTATGTGCATCTTTGGGCGCTCTTGGGGCTTGGATTGGCAGGTTTTTTAACGGCGCCGATTGGCGCAAAATTGACGCACACTTTGCCTGTGCCTGTGCTTAAGCGTTTCTTTGCTATTTTCTTGCTTATTGTGGCGACTCGTATGATGTGGAGTCTTTTTTGATTTTTTTTGTAATGAAAGGAAGGATATATGCCTCTTCAAAGAACACATAACCCTCGACTTGCGCAGTCTGTTTGGTGGAATCTTTTCCTTATCACCCTTGGCAGTGCCATCTATGCGCTTGGCATTCAAGCTGTTGCGGTGCCGCATGAATTTTTATCGGGCGGCATTATGGGTGTTGCCATGCTTGTGTGGTATGAATTGCATTGGCTGACGGTGCCTGTTTGGTATTTTATTTTATGTATTCCTATTTCGATCCTTGGTTGGTTCATAGTTGGGCGGGTATTTTTGCTCTATTCTATGTATGGTATTTTGAGTACATCGCTTTTTGGCTATCTTTTTACCTTTAAATTTCCTATTCAGAACGAGCTTTATGCCGCGGTGCTTGCGGGTATTCTTACGGGTTTTGGCAGTGGTATCATGTTGCGCAGTCTTGGCAGTGGCGGTGGTACGGATATCATCGCGGTAGCTTTGCGTGAGCGGTGGAATATTTCTGTGGGGATGTTCAGCTTTAGTTTTAATGCCTGTCTTTTTTTGACAGGTATATTTACGGTGTCTTTGGACAGAATAATCGTGTCGACGATTATGATTTTTATTTCCGCCTATGTGCTTGAATATGTGCTGAGTCTTTTTAGTCGTCGCAAGCTTGTCTTTATTATTTCCGACCACGGCGAGATAATTTGTGAGTCTATTATGATGTTGCATAAGTTTGGTGCAACTCTTTTGCGAGGCAAGGGTGGTTATTTGGGCAATGACCGCGAAATCCTGCTCACAGTCACCAGTAATACAGCTTTGAAGGAGTTAGAAAATATTGTTTTCAATATTGATCCTAATGCCTTGTTTGTTGTTGAGAACACCTTTTATGTTTCTGGCGGGCAGTTTTCACGAAAGATATATAAATAGTTATTTGTACTGTCTTTTTTTGTGGGGGGAAACTTTTTAAGAAAAAAAGTTTCCCCCCGAAAGCATTCTCAAAAAACAAGCGAGAATACCATAGGAATCGCGCAGTGCGACAGTGCTCCCTCTTGCGCTTTGTATTTTCTGCTGATATACTATGCGCATGAACGATATACGACATAATTCAAAAATATTTACGGTGACAGCTACGGACGGTGACGCGCGCTTGGGAATGTTACAGACAGCGCACGGCATCATATCTACGCCGATTTTTATGCCTGTGGGAACGGTTGGCTCTGTGAAGGCGCTTGCGCCCGATGATTTGCGTGCCTTACATGCTGAAATAATCCTTGGTAATACATATCATTTATATTTACGCCCGGGAGATGAACTTGTGGCGCGGCGCGGTGGTCTGCACAAATTTGCAGGATGGGATGGCGCAATCCTCACAGACAGTGGCGGCTTTCAAGTCTTCAGTCTGAGCGATTTGCGCAAAATTACTGAAGAAGGCGTCACCTTCCGTTCTCATATAGACGGCTCAAAACACTTCTTTACGCCTGAAAGTGTCATAAAAATTCAGCGCAACCTCAACTCTGATATCATGATGGTGCTGGACGAATGCGTCCCTTATGGCGCCGATTATGCGTATACAGAAAAATCCCTTGCGTTGACAACACGATGGGCAAAACGCGCACGCGAAGCATACCCGCACAAAACAGCACATAACCTTCTTTTTGCCATTACCCAAGGCGGCTTTTTCCATGACCTAAGAAAACGATCGGTGGAAGAGCTGTGTAGTATGGATTTTGACGGCTTTGCCCTTGGCGGACTTTCTGTTGGTGAAAGTAAGGCTGAAATGTTAGAATTTCTTTATGCAACCGCGCCGCTCTTGCCACAAGATAAACCGCGATACCTTATGGGCGTGGGCACACCTCTTGATATTATTCACGGCATTGCCGCCGGCATTGATATGTTTGATTGTGTCCTGCCTACGCGCAATGCGCGCAACGGAACTTTGTATACCTCCTTAGGCAAAATCAATATCAAGCGCAAGGAATTTGCCGAGGATGACGGCCCACTTGATCCTGAGTGCCGCTGTTATACCTGTCGCACATTCAGCCGTGCCTATTTGCGCCACCTTTATGTCAGCAAGGAATTGCTGGCCTACAGACTGAACTCTTTGCATAATCTGACATACTATCTACGCACCATACATAGGGCACGCGCAGCTATAAGACAAGGCACCTTTGCAGCCTTGAAACGTCATATGGAGCAACTTTATTCGCAGGAGACACCCTCATGAAGACTATTGTCACGGAAGACATTGCGCAAGTGCTCAAAAAAGCAACGCACAACTTGCCCCCATTACCGGACTCACGCGAAATACAAGGACGCATCTTTGATGTACGCCGCGCTCTTATAGATAAAGCGCTGAGCTTGGCGCTTGCAGAACAACAACTCGATGGAGAAGAAAAACATCGCTGCGAAGATTTATTACGCGATTCCTTACCCCCCCTTGTGGCGCCTCTCGTACAACAAAAACCACACTTTTCCGCATGGCGCTCAGCTCTTGTGGCTGTCTTAGGCTTGCTGTTTGGCTCTGCCATAGGACAGGGTATTGCAGCTGCGCAACTGACCGTAGGCGGCTCTCTTCTTTTTAGTGCAGGCACTGCGGTGCTGTGCGGCATCATGGGCGTTATGGGGCTTTTGTGGCTTACAGACTACCTTGTGCGCAGCGCAAGCCAAGGATATTTACGTTTTCCTTGGGGAAAAACACCATGGAAACGCTTTCGCCGCGCCTTTTTTGCCGCATGGCTCCTTATCTTGCTTGTCACCGTTGGTCGCGACTTCTTCACAGGACAAACAGTTCTTGTACATATGCTAGAATCCTTGGGACTTTTTTTGAGCACAGGACAAATGCTCGGAATTTTCACAAATGGCTATGGCCTTTTGGCCTTCCTCGGGGCGGTCGCTTTGCTTATAAAAAGGCCGATGTACTTTGAACGACATGACTTTGAGCAAGGCCTTGAAATTGCTGCCTCTAATTGGTGGGCAGGGGCACAAGTAGCCGCGCGTCTCCTCGTAGAAAATACACAACTGAAAAATGACGACATACGTGAAACATGGCAGCGCGTAGGACGAGACCTCTACTCTCTGGCCGGAGAATTACCGGAAGCACGAGGCCAATGGATGCAAGAACGCTTGCGCAAATTAGGCATGGAGGCACCGCGCGAGCAAGGCGTCTTAACATGGTCAATAGACTTGCAAGAACGCTACACCCCCTTAGGACACTTAGAAGCAGGCGACGCCTGCTTTGTAGATGAGCCACCCATCCTCGAAAACGGAAATCTCCTCCGCAAAGGCACCGTGCGTAAAGTGCGCTCCCTTAAAGTAGCTTAATGTTTTGTTAAGTTAAGCCCTGTTGCTAAATAAACATATATTTTTTTGAAAGACTTGTGGGGGGAAACTTTTTTTGGGAAAAAAAAGTTTCCCCCCGGTGTTAAAAAAAAAATTTTTTTTTTTTTCAATCTGGGGGGGGGGGGTTTTTTTTTTTAAAAAAAATTTTTCCCCCCCACAGCTCTGCTCTCTGTATTTGTGAGGCTCGTTCCTCGCCTAACAGCTCTGCCTTCGGCACCCTTCGGGCAGGCCCCCCCCTTCAAAAAAACCACCTGTTTAGCGCGGCAATTGGTGCTCTCGAAGGGATGAATGAAAAAGATTTTTTTGTGTTTTTTATAAAAAGCCTGCCTGACCTCTTCCAAAAAAAGAAGTTTAAAATACAAGCAGTTATCTGATATTTTTATATGCTCAGATAAGTCTCCCCCCTCCTCAAAAAATCAAAAAAACTGCCTCATACTCTCTTCGTATGTGTTTTTTTATCTTTTTCATCTCTTTTAATATTGACAATCATTTTCATTTTCTATATCTATGGACTTAGAGAAGGCAATAATACGCTTATATTTTCCACGGAGGATTAAAATCATGAAGAAAAACACTATGAAAAGCAAGAATGAAACATATACTGGCACAGGCGAACAATGGAGAACAAACAACGATTGCAGCAAATGCTCAAACAAGTGCGCGTGTGCAACATGCCCATTACGAGTGCTTGTAGTTGGTGGTATTGAGCGCATGGAATCGCGCTATCGCGAGCTTGTAGAAGGCAAGGGACATATATTTGAATATCATGCAGGGCATCAGCGCAAGGGTGGCAATAAGCTTGATAACTGTCTTTTACGTGCAGATGTGGTACTGTGTCCTGTGAATTGTAACAGTCATACGGCGTGCCTACAAGTAAAGAAGCTTTGCAAGAAATACGGAAAAAATCTTCATATGATGCGTAATTTTAGCTTGACTGCATTAGGAAGTGCAATAGAACTCTTGCACTAGAACAGTTCAAGCTTGACTCTTCTCGTATGCACCAAGGTGACTGTTCAATATTAAAAACTCACAAATAGTATATAGTCGGAAAAGTCAAATTTGAAACGCTCTAGTGCCTTGTAAAATCTCAAAACTGTTTTTCTTTTTCTTTTTTGCGGGGGGA